>NZ_JAXUHN010000045.1:0-36820 GCF_035916875.1 Methylomicrobium sp. Wu6 | reverse complement strand
CCCGATTGGCAATATCCCTCCGGCAGAAGCGGAAACAAGGTATTATCAACAACTTTCCGAGTCGGCTCTCGCAGCATGACTCACAACTAACAGTCTCCGGGAAAACCGGGACGGTTCAGTTGCTATTCAGTAAGCCCAAAAGTGCTCTGGTATCCCTTGACTAGTGGATATATGTTGACTCTTAGTAGCTCTCCTGTGTTTATAAAATTAGTTGAACTTACATCTCTTCCGGTGGACTTTTCTTAAAAAATCAACTAAGCAGCATGAGAGGGACTCCATCTGTTGCGGAAAAATAAAAGAGCTCAAGAACTATAGTTTTAAAGACGCTATGGTTAAAAGAATTTTTTAGAATATATCCTGAATCCGTGCTCAAAATCCCAGCCAGGGCTTTTTTGCCGGATTGCAAAATTTAAAATCGCCGTCACGTCATAGTGCGACTGAATTTAGATCACCGAAGCGCGAAAACGGCCATTTTTTTCCGTTCATAACAGGCGAGTTGCCACAACGAAACACCCTATCCCAAACGCGGGCCATAGCGAACTGTTCCCGCCGGGTAACCTTCGGGAGCACGAAGCTAATAGGCGCGGGAACTCCCCCAATCACGGTGATGCACCTGCCAGCAACTGATCTTGTACTGAAGCGAAGGCCTTGAAGCTCGGGCAATGCTGGCCAAAATCCAGCAGCAACTGCCGCGCTTTGCGCACGAACTGGGCGGCACAGTACATGATTTCCTGCAAGACGGTCCGCAGACGGCGGCGCTTGGCCGGATGGCGCACCGGGCTGAGTTCGCCGGTCAGCCCGAGCTGGCCGATCAGGCGCAGGCTGTTGTAGGCGAGCATGGCCACTTGCAGGATCAGATCATTACAGTCGAATTTGCCGGACGGCAAGCGTTCCAGATCGAGATCGGTTTTGAATTCGCTGTGATATTGCTCGTGCGTGGCGTGCTCGGCATAGCGCTGAATGACCTCGGCGGGCGCGCTGTCCAGGCTCGTTCACCAGCCTTCCAGTTGATAGTCGGGCAGCAACAGGTGTTGGCCTTTTTTGTCGGTGGTGCGCTCGATCAAACGCACGATCAGGCGAAAGCGCCGGCTCTGTTTGGCCCAGGCGCGTTCGACGCTGAGGTCGAGCAGCGCCACGCGCTTGCCCGGACGCGCGTCGCGCCAGGCGCCGGCCTGCTCGGCAAGTAAGAGCCAGTCGTTTACGTCTTGTTTGCGCGGGTTCCATTTCACCAGGTATTCAAAGCGTCGGCCACTCTCGGCCCAGGCGCGTTTCTCGTCATCCTGTTGAAACAGCAGGCGTGCGGAATCGAAGCCGCTGTCCGAGCGCGTCAACACCGCCTGATCGGCGGGCGCCAACGTCCGTACCCGCAGCAATACCCGCTCCAGGAAATAGTGCGTTTCCAGCGCGCTGTGCTGACTGCCGGGGCGCAGTTCCAAGCCCAGACATCAGCCTTCGTTTCCCAAATAGGCGGCGATCGGCGTGTAACCGTCCACGCCCTGATAGGTGCGGCTGACGTGTTCCTTTTTGGTGCCGCTGTTGTCCAGCACGAAGGTATCGAAGTCGACGTTGACAAAACCCTGATGCGCGCTGATCGGTGCGCCAGTACGCTGCAACAGCGTAACGCTCTGCTCCGCCAGGACGTCGCGTAAACCGACGCCTTTTGCTGACCCTTCCGCCAAGCGCTCCAACCGTTGCCGAAGCCACACGCTGGACGGGACTTTTTGCACGTTCAACGCCTGCCTGAAAAACGGCTCGTTACGAAACGCCTCGATCGCTTCAAAGTTGCTCTTACCCAAACTCAACAAGCCGAGGTAGCTTTTCACAATGTCGGAAGTCCGCAGTCCTTTGCTGGTGGGATACCGGCTATCCAGACGGTCGATCTGGGCGGCATCCGCACACTGGCCCACCAGTACCAAACCGGCATGGGAAGTTATATGGCGACGGCTTTGTTTCAGATGAAATCTCGGCATGATCGATTTGGGTGAAGAGAATATCGCATTTATTCCCAATTATATCAATATCTTAATAAATATTGAACACGGATTCAGGTATATGTAATAACAATAAAATTAGGCTAAGCAGGGAGGCATAATGCTGATAAGGAGTTGTTTCTAAAAAATATTCTATTACTTCTGCTCCTATATCCAATGCTAAAAACAAGTTTTCACAAATTATCACGGATGTCAGCAATTGATTAAATGATGGCCATGCCTTTTCAACTATAATTAGCCCTAATAAGTGAATAGCAACAAGTTCATTGGCATTTCTTGAGCTCTCTAAGTCATTGATTTGCTATTCACAGGTTGCAAACGAACTTCTCGCGAAGCACTTATAATGATTACCAAGATTATGAGATTCAAGCTAATTTCAAGGAATGAATTAACTATATCGCCGTTAAGAACTGCTGCGAACGTAGTTCCTGAAATCAAGTAAAAAGCTAAATATTTCAATAAGGAAGGATTAACAGTGCTGAACGCGGGTAGGTTGATTTTGAGCGGCAATAAGCCAATATATTTACTTATCGAATTCATATGTATATTTAAAATTATCAAATATATATTTTTTTATTTCTCTCGACTAATATTATATTTATTGACTGTTTCTGAATGTTTTGTTGAGCGGGCAGCGGGAAATTCGTTTGTGTTACTGGGATGGTGCAAGTCGTTGATTTACCGAGTGACTATTGCAAGCGAACTTCATGCGAAGCACTTAATGGAAAATGAGTTATTGGTCGAGATTATCTTAACAGGCGGTTGATTTTCTCTGATTTTTCAGCATTGAGGTTCAAGGTATAGTTGCTGCATGCTAGTCGATGTACTATATATGGCGCATATATAGCGTATAAGGTATGTTTTTCAACAGCCTATTAATGGCATGGGGTATCTTTAGTTTTAAAAATAATATAAAAAGGGTGTGTTTATTTTAAAATATCTCTGGCTCTATTTTGTGACAGGATTGATTTTGATGTTAAGTAATTCACGTCTTTCTTAATAAGCTCACTATCCAAATCTACACTATTCATGCGCTCTAATTTCGATACGGCGTCATGGATATAGGAGTCATTGGAGTAAGCAGTTGATATGGCGATAAGCTCTCCCATAGTAAACCTATCCTTGAATGTTTCTATAGGTATCATTCTGTGATTGTCTTCGTACTCTGCAAAGGAGGTAATGGGTAAAAAGTAAAGCAATATAATGAATAGGGGGAACTTGGTCATCTTAATACCTGTAGTCGATAACCTATGGGAGATTTGAAAGTTCATTTTATACAGCCTTAAGTCGGAATGCAGACAAAAATTATTATTCATAAATCAACTTGCAGGTGGTTTCCTGGCTTTTTTATGCATAGATAAGCAAAAAGTATATGAATCGCACTTCTATATTAATTGGGTGTCCATCCGTTTTTCAATAATTCGTGACATGTGCAAATCGTTATTCGGGAAAAATGATATTTGGATCATACAAAGCAATTTTTAGCAATTAATATGCCAGGTATCTATTGATCGAATAGTGCGGCTTCTGAACGCCTAACCTTAGGATGATGAGGTTGAAATGAACTGAAGCAACGGTGTATATAAACAATCATAAGGGCTCCTAAGAATACCCGTGAAAGGTAAAATATGACTATGTCCGCGGTAAACGTTGAGTTTGTAAACTGTTGATTCTCGTAAAGTTTCCTGGCGGCAGATTTCAAAGTCAATGCATTGCGAGTCGGACAGATACCAGATGCATTAGAAATCCGGAAAGCACTTTCAACTATAGCTTAAAATAAGGCAAACCAGGCTTCAAAATAAGCCATGAGCACAGGATCAAATATAAAATTCGGATTTTGACTTTTAAAAATTAGTTGGCATAGATATAAATCATTCCCCGTTCAGTTATTGACAGGGTTCGAATTCCAAGTTGTCAAAACCGTCTGGGAACTTCCAAGCCGCCTTGCCGTTTGAGTTTCGGTGTGCTGACGACGCCCGCGAATGCCCCCCCCGCCCGCGCAAGCACCTTTTCAGTCGGCGTGAAACCACCGCAAATCTGGTGCAATGGGTCGTAGCGAATTCGAAGATTCAGGTCGAAAACTTCGGGAGAGCACGATCCGGATTCAAAAAAGCATCGGACAAATTTTTTGGCACTTGCGGGGAACAGGGCCTACAAATCGAACGACTGGTCGATTATTCCAGCGGTATGTCGACATCCGTAGGGGGATTTATCTGGCTCAAGACTGAGGTCATGTCTTTATACAATAATCAAAGTTGTTGCTAATTCACAACGCCATTGATATATAAAGGGTTTTCTGACTTATGTATAAAGGTATGCTGATGGGGTAATTGTCTAACAGGCGCTTCTACGGAAAACTGGCCAAGCCGATGGTCATCGGAATTGATCCCGGCAAAGACCGCATGAATTTGCAATGCGCGCTAAAGCGCGCAAACCTGAGTCGGCTCAACGTGTAGATGCGGTAATGCAGCTTTTTTCTGGCAGCGCTATTGCCGTTTTCTTTCCGCCGATGGCATCAAATGTTTGAGAGAAAAGGCGAGGGCGGGTTAAAGCCAGATATTCGGAAACCTGATCGTTCGCTGCCGTTTTGCGAGAATAAAACTCGGAGCGATCGGTACAATACTTGGCCCCCTATCGCTGACAATGTTTACAGAAAACGGTCGAACGCCCGGATAAGCGGATTTCAGTCAGAGACTCTCCGCAGACCGGACAAGGCAGACCGGCGCGGCCGTAGACCTTCAGTTGCTGCTTAAAATAACCGGGTTTGCCGGCTTCGTTCACAAAATCGCGCAAGGTCGTGCCGCCTTGCCGTATCGCCTCATCCAACACCAAGCGTATGCATTCGGCCAGCTGTTGATAGCGCGCGAGCGAGATTTTTCCGGCGTGCCGGGTCGGCAGAATGCCGGCCCTGAACAAGGCCTCGTTCGCGTAGATATTGCCTACGCCGACGACAATATGGCTGTCCATGATGAAAGACTTGACCGGCATCTTGCGGTTTTGCGCCAGCGCATAAAGCTGCGAACCATCGAAATCAGCGGTCAACGGTTCCGGACCCAAGTCTTTCAGTAGCGGATGTTCGGAAATAGGTTCAGTGGTCCACAATACCGCGCCGAAACGGCGGGGATCGTTGAACCGCAGCAGCGTTCGGTCGGTAAAAATCAGATCGACATGATCATGCTTGCCGTGAGGTTGGCCTGCCGACAGAATTCTCAAACTGCCCGACATGCCCAGATGCACGATCAACGTGCCTTGTTCGGTGTTCAACAAGAGGTATTTGGCGCGCCGGTCGACAGATCGGATGCTTTGCCCTTGCAATGACTCGGAAAGAGACTCGGGCACGGGCCAGCGCAGACTCGGCTGACGCACAATGATTTGCTGGATATGGCGGCCCTGAATTGCGGGCGCGATGCCGCGGCGGGTGGTTTCGACTTCGGGTAATTCGGGCATTGGGCCTGTGGGGAAAATCGCGGGTTATATCGTTTCGGTTTCACGTAGTGTAACAGAAGTTGAGCCCCACCGTAGCGGCCTCCGACCATCTCAAAAATGCGAAACGATCGGATGCAAGCGCTTTACCGATTAAAAAGTGACGTTCGCTTGAAACCAGATTTTCTGGGTATCGGTATTGATGGGAGTAGAAAGTCCGGTATCCGCGTTGTAATAGGCGTATTTCGCCAACAACGAATAATGCTTGCCGAATTTCTTGACCGCCATGAAGTCCCATTCCTTGCCGTATGCCATTTTTCCGGTATCGTCGCCAAAGTCGTGATAAACACCGGTAACCGTCGTTTGATAACGCGGAAATTCGACCATCACGGTGCCGAACAGGTCACGAATCCCATTGTTCGGCGTAACCAGAAATATATCCGCCCAGCCCTGGAAAGCGTGGTTTGTGCCAAGTGGCGTATCGAAGGTTTTATTGGCTCCAAAGCCATTCAATTGTTCCCAGGCTCCCATCACGCTCACGTTGAACGCTTTGACGCCTCCCATGAAATTGAAACGGTCGGCTTCATATTTCGTCGGCCCGTGCCCGTAATCCTTCTGGTCCGCCCATTCGGCGGTATAAAGCAGATTGAAGGTGTCCATGATCTTCGGCGATGATCCATTAAATCGAATACCGTAGGTCTGATTGGATTTTTCCAAGAATACATTTCGAGCTGCCGCCGTTGCTCCAGGATTCACATCTTGGTAATCCAGCCAATAACCGTACGCGACCAGATTGCCGTAATCGCCAACCTTATAATTGATATTCAGGATCGGCGCTTCGATATTCTCTGTTGTTGAGGTAAAGGTTTGCACATTGCCGATGTAACCCGCATTGATCGTCAATCCGAAAAGCTGCTGGTTACTATGGGTCAGCAAAATCGCATCATAGGTTTGCTCCAACTGCCGCCAGCCGACGTTGCCGATATAGCGGTCGTCATCGAACTTGATGCGTTGCCGGCCGCCCTTGACAATCGTATCGGGAATGCCGGTGTAAGCGAGCCACAACTGGTTTAGCTCGGTTTTCTCAGGGTCCGCTATGGTAGAATAGGTCTTATTGCCATTGCGGGTGCTGTTATAGTCCTCTTGCATGGCCCAGAGCCCTTCGAATTCGGCATAACCTTGAACATCATAAAATTTCGGCGACAAGGCACCCAAGCGGAGCCGTGCCGTGTTGGCATTGGCCGTTTTGGGATTCGGAGTGCCGCCTTTGTCCTGATCGACATTCTCCCACCGGTAATTGATATCAGCCTTGATCGCCCCCCTGTTGCCGTAATGATAAAAATTAAACGCATCCTCAATATCTTGCGTAATATCCGCATTCGCCGCTCCGCTCAACAAAGACAGCGACAACAATGTAACTTTTCCTGTTTGATGTGACATGGTGACCCCTTGGTTTCTGTGATTGGCGTGCATCAATGAGAGTGTTCGCATTCCGCGAGAAAGGTCAGCAGGCTTTCCCGGTATTGGTAATAATCGGGATGGGCCAGCAACGCCTTGCGGCTTCGCGGTCTGGGCAGATCGATGTCCTGAATCTTGCCGATTTTGGCGTGCGGACCGTTGGTCATCATCACAACCCGGTCGGCCAGCAAAATCGCTTCATCGACGTCGTGGGTGACGATAATCGCGGTCACGTGCGTCCGTTCCCAGACCTCCATCAACACTTCTTGCAATTCCCACCTTGTCAAAGAATCCAACATGCCGAAAGGCTCATCCAGCAGCAGCAGTTTAGGCGACAGTGCGAAGGCTCTGGCTATCCCGACCCGCTGCCGCATGCCGTTCGACATATCTGCGGCTTTTTTATACAGCGAATCGCCTAGGCCCACCCGGGTCAGATAATATTCGACGATGTCGTCGCGCTCCGCCTGCGTCGCATGCGGGTACACCTTGTCCACTCCTAACGTGACGTTTTCGAACGCGGTTAGCCAGGGAAACAAACTCGGCGCCTGGAACACCACGCCGCGATCAGGGCCTGCGGCATAGATTTCCCGGTTATCCAGGATGATGCCTCCCTCCGAAATCTCGTTCAGGCCGGCGGTCATCGACAACACGGTCGATTTGCCGCAACCCGAGTGGCCGATGATTGAAATGAACTCGCCTTTTTTTAGCTTCATGTCAAAACCGTCGACCACCTTGACCGTGCTGTTACCGTCCGGCGTCGGGTAAATTTTCGATACCTGGGAGAATTCCAAATAACGCGGACGGCCCAAATCGTCCTGCGAAGGTTTAAGTGCCGAATTGTCGCTTTGCCAGTCATTGCCGGTATTCGGCCGGACGTTCGGCAATACCACGCGATTCGTGCTGTCCTGATTGTTTTTGTCGATGCCAACCTGCATCAGATAACGAGTGATGCCGGCGCGCAGGCGCTTGAAATCCTCATGGTGGTTCAACGCGGTCCGGTCTCGAGGGCGTTCGATATCGATCTTGAACTCGGGCCCGAACGTTGCATCCGGCCCAGGATTCAACGGAATGACCCGATCAGCCATGTAGATCGCTTCATCGACATCGTTGGTTATCAGGATCATCGTTTTTTTATCCTGATCCCAGATTTGCAGGATTTCATCCTGCAAGTTACCGCGCGTCAACGCATCGAGCGCGCTCAGAGGTTCGTCGAGCAACAAAATATCCGGATTTGCGGCCAACGCCCGCGCGGCATTGACCCGCTGGCGCATTCCTCCCGAGAGTTCGGCCGGCTTCTTGTCCATCGCCGCGCCGAGATTCACCATCCGCACATATTTCTCGGTATGCGCCTTGCGCTGTCCAGGCGTCCAGTCCTTGAAAATTTGATCGACCGCCAAGGCGACATTCTCATAAACGGTCAACCACGGCATCAACGAGTAATTTTGAAATACCACACCGCGATCCGGGCCCGGTGCCACAATCGGTTTTCCTTGCTTCAATACATCGCCGCTGTCAATCCCGCACAAACCCGAGATGATCGACACCAGTGTCGTTTTTCCGCTGCCCGAAAATCCGACGATCGCGATAAACTCGCCTTCTCCGATCGAAAGATTGATGTCTTTCAATATCGAGTTCTTTTGCGCGCCTTCGCCGTAGGATTTACGCACATTCTTTAATTCGAGAAGCGTCTTGGCCGAGGGTTTTTTTGAACCCTTTGGTATGGCCGGTTTGGCTTTTGTAGGCAGTTCCACCACGTTATCATTTGGGTAATCGGCAATGCCGGCATTGCCTGGCTTTACGTTAGCTGTGATCATTGCGCTCTCCCTTTTAGCGTCCGAAGGAGAAGACTTGTTGCAGCGATTGCATGACCCGGTCGAGAATGAAGCCGATAATCCCGATCGTGAACACCGCCACCATGATTCGTCCCAGCGAGTTCGAACTGCCGTTTTGGAATTCATCCCAGACGAATTTGCCGAGTCCCGGATTCTGCGCGAGCATTTCGGCCGCGATCAGCACCATCCAGCCCACGCCCAGGGACAACCGCATGCCGGTAAAGATGAAGGGAACCGAGGACGGCAGGATGATCTTCTTGATCTGCGTGCTCCAGTTCAATCGGAGCACCTTGCCGACGTTGACCAAGTCCTTGTCGATCGAGGATACGCCGACAGCGGTATTGATCAGCGTCGGCCATAAGGAACACAGCATGACGGTGATCGCGGAGGTCAGAAACGATTTTTCAAACCAGGAATCATCGTTCGTAACATACATCGCACTAACGACCAAAGTCACGATCGGCAGCCAGGCCAACGGCGAAACCGGCTTGAAGATTTGAATCAACGGATTGATCGCGGTATTGATTACAGGGCTCATTCCGCATAACAGACCCAACGGAACTGCCACCAGGGTGGCCAGAAAGAAACCGGTGAACACGGTCGCGAGACTGGTGCCGATTTGATCGAGATAGGTTCCCTTGCCATTATACGGGCGAACTTTCGGCGGCGGCAGATCGGGATGTTCCGCCTTCGCCTGCTTGATCCGTTCTTGCTGACGTTCGTAATACTGGCGTTCTTTTTCGCGTTGAGCATAATGCTCGTCCACCAAGCCGCCTGCCTCATGCCAAACTGCCACAGGCCCTGGAATGGCGCCGAGACTGGTATTCACGCGGGCTGCCGAAAAACTCCATAGCCCGAGAAAGATAAGAAATGCGATGAAAGGCACGCCCATCATCAACCACAACTGCCGTAATTGCTGTACCGGATTATCGCCGGCCGCAATTTTCACGATCGGAATGAACCAGGTCAGTCCGGCGATATTCAAAAATTTGATCAGTTTATTATTCATAGTCCGCTGCATCACGCCCGTAGCCGGGGTGCCTTAATTAGGAATCTTGAGGGAGTCGTGCCGAAAAAAAATGTGCGTCCTTGCACTCAGTCGACATCCGTTGTACACATCAGAGGCACATCTAGAACAACAAGGGAAAGCCCTTATAAATCAAGCCAGCAAATTAATTCTCGACGATCTTGCCGCCGACAACCTTTTGCTTGCCTTTCAGACCAATGGGGAATTTGGTCAGATAATCGTTCGGCTTGGTCGCGTCGAATGCGACCCCGTCGATGAAATCAGCGCTGGGCGGCTTGATGCCGGTTTCCTTATCGCTTGGAAAGTCGTCGGCTTTCGCCTTGCCTTCGGCGATCAGCTCTTTCGCGGCCGCCATGTAGATATCCGGCCGGTAAACTTTTTTAGCCGTTTCCATGTACCAGGAATCCGGTTTTTCTTCGTTGATTTGGCCCCAACGGCGCATCTGAGTCAGATACCAGATTGCATCGCTGTAATAGGGGTAAGAAGCGTTATAGCGGAAAAACACATTGAAATCGGGCAGCGCGCGTTTGTCGCCTTTCTCATACTCGAACGTGCCGTTCATGCTGTTGGCGATCACCGCGTAATCGGCCCCGACATAATGGCTTTGCGACAGCATCTCGACGCCTTCATTGCGGTTTTTATTGTTTTCCGCATCCAGCCACATCGAGGCGCGAATCAACGCCTTGATCAGCGCCTTATGGGTATTCGGGTGTTTATCCGCCCAGGCCTTATTCACGCCGAAGATTTTTTCGGCGCTGTTCTTCATCAGTTCATAATCGCTGATCACCGGCACGCCGATGCCCTTGAACACCGCCTGCTGGTTCCACGGCTCGCCGACGCAATAACCTACAATCGTACCGGAATCCATTGTCGCCGGCATTTGCGGAGGAGGCGTTACTGACAGCAGCGCGTCGGCATTGATTTGACCGGACGTATCCTGAGGGGGGGAATAGTAGCCGGGATTAATGCCGCCGGCTGCCAGCCAGTAACGCAGTTTGATATTGTGAGTGCCGACCGGAAAGGTCATCGCCATGTTGAACGGTTTGCCGGCGCTTTTATATTTTTCCAGTACCGGTTTCAGCGTGTCCGCCTTGACCGGATGCACCGGCTTGCCGTCCTTGACCGGAACCTTGGGTTTCATTTCTTTCCAGACGTCGTTCGATACGGTGATCGCGTCGCCGTTCAAGGTCAGGGTAAAAGCGCTGATGATCTCGCCTTTGGTGCCGTAGCCGATCGCCGCGCCCAACGGCAGCGGCGCGAGCATGTGCGCGCCGTCGAGTTCACCGCTTAGCACGCGGTCCAGCACGACTTTCCAGTTCGCTTGCGCTTCCACTTGCACCGACAAGCCCTCATCCTCGAAAAAACCTTTTTCAAACGCGACCGCCAGAGGCGCCATGTCGGTCAATTTGATAAAACCGAGCTTTACGGATTCGGTTTCCAAATTTTCCGTAACGGCGCCGGCTGAGGCACTGAAGAGCAATGCCGTAGCTGCGGCCGCTTTCGAGAATGTGCTGACCAATTGTATTAAGGTAAAATTTCCGTGTTTCATAAAATATGTCTTGGGGTGAAAATTTAAGGCATAAGCGCGTCTTCATTTCGGGATGCGAGGCTATGAAGCCGCATCCGCAGTTGTTGACGTCTTTGTCGATCGCTCAGCTTTAAGCGCAAAATTTTGACCCCACCGTTAGAGTCTTCATTTAGATCAAAGCATTATTTATGCCAATCTCCAATAAAGACGCACGCGGGAAAATTTTATCTATAAATCATAGGGTTGGTAGGATAATTGACGTGTATTCCTGATTTGCCGGAGAAAGACTGCTTACAGGGTCATATACACTGCTCAATGAGCGTGCATCGATCATGATGCTTTGCACCAAACAAAAACAGAGTTGTTTTCAAGCCACATACAGTCGATCATGCGGGGAAATTATCAACAGTGGGATTTGCCCGTGTGCAGCGATGAGGATCGAGCCAAGAGGTCCGAAGCAGAAAAATATTGCGAGGCTAAGAGATGGCCGCCCCTAACAAGCGTGGCGGATTCGACGGTCAGAAGGCGCTTAGGCGCGCCCTGGCCGGATCTGGGATATTGATGCCGGAAAGCGATTAAAACAAAAACGACACGATTGCCTTCAATTGCCCTTGCTCGATTACCGGAATCGCCAGCATGCTGCTCAGGTCATCCAGTTCGGCATTATAAGCCGACTCCTGATTGCCGCTGATTGACGGCATGCCGGTCAGCCAGACCCGGCCCAAGGCGCCGTCGCCTTTATTGACCGTCAGCGTTTCGAAGATCTCCGCGAGGTTGTTGCTGTTCTTGCTGTAGCTTTGCCGGCATACCAGTTGCCCGCGCTCGGCGTCGGGAATCCATATCTGGATGCGCTTCGCAATCGGCGTCGCTTTCGCGGACAGAAAAGTGATCACATAAGCCTGCTTATCGCCCTGGATGAACGGTATGCCTAAACCGGTGCCGATCTCGGCCTTTTGCGCATCTGCCGAGCGGGCGTATTCAACTACTCTACCGATATCCTCGACCAAAACCGGCATTCCGGAATCCCAGGCTGTCCCCGGTATGCCGTGGCCTTTGGGAATGACGAGTTGCCTGGACATTTTTTCAAATTGTTCCAAAGCGCCGTAATAGCCGTCCAGTACCCGGAGGGTATTTTCGGTCGCCCCCTCATTGCGCCAGACTTCGATCGCCCCGGCCTGTTCTTCGTCGTTTCCGCAGAGAAACACCACCACCGCCAACAAAAAATCGCCGGAAAAAATCGGCATCGCAATGCCGCAGGTCAACCCGGCTTTTTTCGCTTCGGCGATGCGTTTGAAATAAGAATGCTCAAACCGGCTCAGCACAAGCGGGTGTCCAGCGGCCCAGGCTTTGCCCGGCAAGCCTTCATCGTAGGCAAAATGCTGCCTTTCGCTGGCGTTTTTAAAGTCCGTCAATTCGCCGTATAACCCGGATCCAAACTCCAGTTGCGTCCGTTCTTTGTCGGGAATCCATATTTCAATCACTTTGATAAACGTTTTCATGGCGGGTCGTGTCAGGAGAGAGGAGGGCGGCGTTTTATTTCAGCAATTCGGCCATCGAAATCACGTTTCTGGCCATTTGACCCAAGGTAATGTTCCGGTCCATCGCCAGTTTTCTCAGCGTGTGGTACGCTTCGTTCTCGGTAAAATTTTGCGTATTGATCAAAATGGCTTTTGCGCGGTCAACCATCTTGCGGTCTTCGAGCTGAGTCCTGGCATCGTGTAGTGCATTTTTGAGCATCTGCTGATGCTTGAATCGGGCAATGGCGATTTGAATGATGGTGTTAATGCGATGGTAGTCCAGGCCATCCACCACATACTCGCTGACTTCGGCCTGAATTACTTTATGGATCGTTGCGTTGCTGCCGTCAGTCGCAAACATGATCATCGGTAACGGAGATTGCCGATTCAACATGATCAGGTCGGCCAGGAGCTGTTCGGAGGGCGTATCGAGATTAAAAACGACCGCATCCGGATGAATTTCCTTGACCAGAGGAATAAATGACAGGCTATGTTCAACCCTGACCGTATTGACGCCGCCATTGGTCAGTACCTTTTCCAACGTGGCGCTATCGATTTCGCTTGCGACTAATAACAGATTCAGCATGGCTGTGACGGCGTGGAGCAGGGAAAAATTTTGAATTTGAACTCTACCAGGGCGTTAACGCCGCAGCATGTAGAATGATTTTGTCCGTTTCCGGCAGATAATATATAAATAAGCTTGAAATGTGAAGAAGCGCGGAGAACGATTCACTATACGGATAGTCGAATCGTTCTTGCACCCCATCGATCATAATGGGTATGCCGGTTTTTTTAGGCGCGAGACTTTTTTCCCGTCGCCCGAACCTCTACAATGGCGCTCCGCCGTGTGAAGACAGTCGAGATGTTGCACGCCGCCGGGATGGCACCAAACTTCCATATCAATGACTAAGCTAAACCCAGAACAACAAGCCGCCGTCAAAGCAATCGACCAGCCGTTACTGGTATTGGCCGGCGCGGGCAGCGGAAAAACCCGAGTGATTACCGAGAAAATCGCCTACCTGGTCAAGCAGGGCACGCCCGCGCGCCATATCGCCGCGGTGACCTTTACGAACAAAGCCGCGCGCGAAATGAAAACCCGCGTCTCCAAGCTGCTTGACGATAATCAACTGCGCGGGCTGCGCGTCTCGACGTTCCATTCCTTGGGGCTCGACATCCTGCGCGCCGAAGCCAAAACCCTCAGCTACAAACCGGGCTTGACCCTGTTCGACGAACAGGACAAATTGACCCTGCTGCGCAACCTGGTCACGCACAGTTCGAAAAGCTTCGATCCGGACCAGTGCGACCGTTACGCCTGGCAGATAGGCCAGTGGAAAAACGCCTTCGTGACGCCCGAACAGGCGCTCTCGCACGCGACCCAGGAGCAGCATCACGCCGCGCTGCTCTACGCGGATTATATCCAAAGCCTGAAAGCTTACAACGCGGCGGATTTCGACGACCTGATTTTGATCCCGGTATTGCTGTTCCAGCAGCATCCGGCGATCCGCGAAAAATGGCAAAACAAGATCCGCTATTTGTTGGTCGACGAATACCAGGACACCAACTCGACCCAGTACGAACTGGTCCGCCAGCTCGCCGGCAATCTCGGCCGCTTTACCGTGGTCGGCGACGACGATCAGTCGATCTACGCCTGGCGCGGCGCGCAGCCGGAGAATCTGGCGCAATTGCAAAAGGACTACCCGCGCCTGAAGGTGATCAAACTCGAACAGAACTACCGCTCGACCGGCCGCATCCTAAAAGTTGCGAACCAGTTGATCGCTAACAATCCGCATGTATTCGAAAAACGCTTATGGAGCCAGCTCGGTTACGGCGATCCTTTGCGCGTGCTCAACCACAAGGATGAACTGACCGAGGCGCAACAGGTCGTCTCCGAAATCGTCCACCATAAATTCAAGACCGGCGCCTCCTACGGTGATTATGCGATCCTGTACCGCGGCAATCATCAGTCCCGTCTATTCGAACGCTGCCTGCGTGAAAACAACGTACCCTATTTCATCAGCGGCAGCACCTCGTTCTTCGCCTACACCGAAATCAAGGACATTCTGGCCTACCTACGCCTGTTGGTGAACCCCGACGATGACGCCGCGTATCTGCGCATCGTCAACACCCCGCGCCGAGAAATCGGCCCCGCCACGCTGGAAAAACTCGGCGCCTACGCGAACGAACGCCATATCAGCCTGTTCGCGGCCAGCGGCGAATTTGGCCTGAAACAAAAGCTGCAGGACAACGCCGCCCAGCGTCTGGAAAAATTCTGCGACTGGATCGTCGATACCGCCGACCGGGTCGAACGCGGAGACCCGTTTGCGGTGCTAGAACAAATGATCGACCAGATCGGCTACAAGCAATGGCTGCAGGAAAACAACAACAGCCGCGACGCCGCCGAGCGTAAACTGAAAAACGTGTATGAACTGCTCGACTGGCTCAAACGCATGGCCGAGAAGGAAGAAAGCGGTAAGGCGAAACTGTCCGACATCGTCTCTAAGATCATGCTGATGGACATGCTGGAACGCAACCGCGAGGAAGAAGCCGGCGACCAGGTCAGCCTGATGACGCTGCACGCCGCGAAGGGGCTCGAATTTCCGCACGTGTTCCTGATCGGCATGGAAGAAAACATCCTGCCGCACCAAAACAGCCTCGAAACCGGCAACATCGAAGAGGAGCGCCGCCTCGCTTACGTCGGCATCACCCGCGCCCAACGCACGCTGACTTTCAGCTACTGCACGCACCGCAAACGCTACGGCGAGATAGAGGAATGCGAGCCGAGCCGCTTTCTTGGCGAGTTGCCCGCAGACGATCTCGAATGGGCGAATAAAAAACAACTCGATCCCGAAACGGTCAAGGAGCGCGGGAGGGCCAGCCTTGCGCATCTGAAAACAATGTTGTCGTAATTATTTCAGGATTTAGGTATAATGAGCAGTTCAAAGCGCCCGTAGCTCAGCTGGATAGAGCGCAGCCCTCCGGAGGCTGAGGTCAGAGGTTCGAATCCTCTCGGGCGCGCCATTATGACATTCGCCCCAAAACCGCATTTTTGGCTCTGTGCCCTGGATGTGCCATGCACTTAAAGTCGTTTAACGCCCAATAACAAAAAACGACATTCGCCCTTTTTTAGATCCTTTGCCTGAAAGTCATGCTCCATCTCTTTGGTGAAACTCTCTAATTGATCAGTAGGGACTCAAAAATTGCCTGAGTTACTCTGATCTTGATAAAGGCAGAAATCGCCCCCAAGCTTGTCACCCGTGACATAAATCCGAATGACTTTGAACTGTCAGACAGCAGACAGTTGATTCGGTAGAACCCAATGACCTTATCACTGGTCGAGCTATCTATAGAAAATGCCTCCCCAGGGATTTGTCGCTCAATTCAGTTATCAGTCAATGCTCATGAGGGCGATTCCTACTCGAATCCGGCCATCTCAATTGAAAATCCTCTCTCAATGCGGTTACCTTGGCACAATAGTCGTCATAATCCGTTTCCACCTCACCTAAGCAATATATTTGAACATCCAAATCGACACGGTCTTGGCGATATTCGGCTCTTTCATTTTTAGCCGGAAAAATCTCATCGATATCATACAAATTCAACGCCTCGTTAAACTCGATTGATCGCTGCTTGCGTTTGATTGGATTAGGCTCGGATGCCTCGATAGCTTCCTCATAGGCATAAATTGCCCACAGGCAATTTTCATCGTCAATAAACTCCCTGCGATAGTGCAGAACATCATCGGAACTGAAACCTGCCCAAGTCATGTCTTGAAGACAAATCGCAACGATTTCCGAATGGCGATACTGATCATGGAGCGAGGGATCGACCGTTGCACCCAGCCATCTTTGCCAGGGAATGAATTTGAGACAAATCCCTTTACGACATTCACCTTCAAAGCCAACAACATAAAACGGTAAGACGCCATTCGCTTCGTATCGGCCAATGGTGATTCGAGTGTTATTAATCACCGGATCAGTTTGTGTCAGTTCCATAAAAGCAGTTTGGTAAGACTCCATTAGTTCGGAATGCTCAGGAAACAATCGGGATAAATCCGAACTGATTGCCGACCGATTTGTTTGTAACAGGCATTCTTTAAAATTCATCATCATTTTTCCAAACTGTTTACTCCAAACTACTTGCCGCAATGCTTGAAAACTATGCACGGACATCGCCTTTCAAGAAGAAGCGAAGCCGTAGGATTTCCAACATTTGGCAGTTATTTAAAGCCCTGATAGACTTCGTCGGTATCCTCGTCGAAAGGCAGCGCCCATTCGGCATCCCGCCAAATTTCCGCATTCGGGTCAAACGCGGTGTTGACGGGATCGAGACGTGGCAATCGTCTGTTGTAAATCCAGTGCGACTGACGTTCTTCCTCCAATTTGTGTATCAATTCAAATGCCTGTTTTATCGGCATCCGATAGCGATCGCTCAGGAATTCCTCGCCGTCGCATGGGCTGCCTTCCCAGAACACCCACCAATAATATTTATATAAACGTGGATTGGGATTCATGAAGGTGGCGCAAAACCTCGACTGATAACCATTGCTTTCGATGTCTTTTGCCAATTTTTTGAAAGAAGGCATACGCATGAGGGTTCTCCGGTAAAGGGTTGGAAAGAGTGGTTCTGATCGCCATCCAGCACATTCGAAATCGATTGCCGGGAAATCTCCACTCGTCAGACACATTATCGATGCTCCTTGCGACAAATTACGTCGTCGTGAGGGTTGGATTGGCAGCAACGCTCTCTATTTCTTAACGACACGATCTGGCGCATGACGAGCTTATACTCACGGCCATCGTTCAAGCCAGTGAGGAAGCCCGCATGTCCATCAGTAGCAAAGCCCGACAAATCCCCAGTTTTGTGCGTAAAGTCCACGCGATCCGTCATCAACCTCGCGCCGAACACGATCCCTACAAACCGTTGGCCGCGATTTATATTTTACGCCTGGCTCTGGGCTTGAAAAAGCACATGACCGTGCAGGCGCTCGGCGAGTTGTTTGAAAACAGCCTGGGAGACTTGACCGGCTTATTGGATGTTCAGGTCCCTGGCGTCAACTATCCAGACCCTGGCGGATTTCCGGATGATATGTTCACCGAACTGTCGTTTAAGGTGACCAAGGCCGATTTGCTCAAACACGTGCGTGATCGCCTGAAGCAGTTGATGAAGGAAGGCATGTTAGTCAACACCCCGTTATGCAACAATCTTAAACGGATGGCCGATCTATTCGGCCTCAACGCAACCGAACAGGAAGTGCTTGCCGTCCGCCTGTTGATGAACCGCTATCCATTTTTCAGGTTGTTCATCACCGAACATTGCAACCCTTGCTCAGGAACTTCTTTACCGGACTTTCTACGCATTCTGACCACGCGGCCGATCGCCGACATCGAAAAATGCCTGTCCCCGAGGGGTACGCTGCGTAAACTCGGCTGGCTGGAAGTCATGCCGCAGGCTTTCGATCTGGAAGACAAGCTGAGATTACCTCCGGGCTTGCTCGATGTTTTGTTGATCGAACACGATGCGAACGAAAAACTGCTCGATCGATTTTTTAAGCTCTGCAAACCCGGTATTCTGCAACTGAGCGATTGTGCGCATTTGCAAAACGACCTGGATATCATTCTGCCATACTTACAAGCCGCGTTGGAAACCCGGCAAACGGGCGTCAATCTGCTGATTCATGGCAGTGCCGAGCATAGCAAAACCGAGCTGGTCAAGCTTTTGGCGCAACGCGTGGGCGCCAAGCTGTTCGAGGTTCGCAGTTCGGACAATGAGGGCATGGATATGGGTGAGCTTGATCGGTTTGCCGCCTGCAAACTGACGCAACATGGGGTGTCCAGACAATGCAAACCCAGCCTGATGCTGTTTGCTGGCGCCGAAGCCATTTTTCCTAATCATCGGCCGGTGGACCCTTTCCTGCTTGAAGAAGACGACAAAACGCACAAATTAGAAAAAGCCTGGATCGACCAGCAATTGGCGAACAACCCGATACCTATCATCTGGATCGCCGATAAAGCCAAAAATCTCGATCCGGCTTATTTGCGCCGCTTCGACTATGCGCTGGAACTCGACAAAGAGCCGATCCAATTGCGTCGCCACCAGATCGATCAAGCCACCGAAGGACTCGATCTTAGCCGCGAATGGCGTGAACACCTGGCTAAACATCCGGATTTGAGTATGGAACAGATCGGCAAAGCGGCTGCCGTCGCCAGCCTGAGCCGGAAAAACTCGCAGGTCGCCGCCGAAGTGATCATGCAACAGGTGTTAAACGCCAGCCATCGCCTGCTCAAGCAAACTCCTGGCATCAGCCCGATTACGCATTCGACCGGCTATGACCTTAGGTTTACCAACACCACGCTCAAGCTTTCGGAAATACTGACCGGCTTGCGCCGCACTCCGCGCGGCAATTTTTGTTTTTACGGTGCGCCCGGCACCGGCAAAACCGCCTTTGCCCAGCATTTGGCCGAACAACTGGGGCTGCCGTTGCTGGTCAAACGCGCCTCGGATATTCTGGGCAAATATGTCGGCCAAAGCGAACGCAACATTGCCCGCATGTTCGAACAAGCGCGAAGACAGGGCGCGATATTGTTGCTAGACGAAGCCGACAGTCTGCTCGGCGATCGCCGTCATGCCCGGCAAAACTGGGAAGTCAGCCAAGTCAACGAACTGCTGACCCAAATGGAACGCTTTCACGGCATCTTCATCTGCACCACCAATTTGATGGAAAGACTCGATGCCGCCTCGCTGCGCCGTTTCGACTTTAAAGTAAAGTTCGATTACCTTCATGCGGAACAACGTTGGGAACTGTTTGAACAGGAAAGTCGGCGTCTGGGTGCGGAAATGCCGTGCGACAGCGAAGCGCTGCACCGTCTGAAACAGCAAATCCAGCGCCTGACCCAACTGACGCCGGGCGACTTTGCCGTACTGAATCGCCGAGCCACTTTGCTCGGAACGCCGTTGGCATTGAACGACATGATTTCGGTGCTGGAGCAGGAATGTCAGGCCAAAGGCGAAATTTTTTCCCGGATCGGCTTCGTCCATTGACGGCGGCTCGCCAGATGTTGATTGTAAACAACCCGTAGTCCCATTTCCAACGTAAGGTACCCTTGGCATGAATCCCGACGACGAAAATCTGAACAACAGCTCTGCCGAGAAGAAGCCCTTTTTTACCCCTGCCGAAAAGCAAAGACTGGAGCAATCCTTGCTTGCCAATCTAAAAGCCCATCATGCCGAGTTGGCAAGCTTGCTGGCATCGATCAGAGATCACGCTTACGAGGACACGGTTTACCGTTTCTACTCCGGGTCGGCTAGACTCTATCAACATGCGCCGCAGCGAACCGGCGAAATCGTCAAGGCATTGCGACGGCTTGCTCCGCCCGGCACCACGATTTGTACCTTATTCGAGGAAATCTGTCAGGTTGGCGGCCATGAAAAGCCGTTTGCGCTGGAATATAACTCGAACTGGGGCTTGCACGGCCGGCCGTTTGTCGAAGCTTTTTTTCACGCGCATTACTTCCTGGAAATGGCGGTTAAATACGGAAAGACCCTAGACGAACCTCCGGCTTATCTGCCCTCGGGTTGGGCGGCGTTGTTGTGTTTGTATGACATCCGTTAATCATTGCGAATATCTGTTTTATCAACATCTAATTTTTCTAAGTGAACACCATGATTGAACAAATCCCTTGCATGACGCCACCCGAATGGCTGATGAATTTAACGGCCGGCGCCATCGTAAACAATCCATTCCCGCTCAATGAGGTGCTGCAAGACTCGTTGTATTATCCAGGCGCTGGAACGGACGGCAAGCCGGTACGATGGTTGGCCGGCAATGTCTATTCGTTCGTTTACACAGACTACATGGTGAGCCGACCGCGATTTTTGCATGCCTTGAACAACGTGCATTCTGGTTTTAGAGGCTATCGCGTTTTGGGCTTGCGTGACATGACCATGAAAGAGTTGATACCCAACGGTTGGGTTCCCCAACCGCCCAACGTTTTCGATGGTAATCCGAATGAAGGGCGCGAGCATTTTGCAGAACCGTTCGGAATTTGGGGCATCATGGAACGCTTGCCCGACTATCCCGCCGAACATGGACCAGAACGTTTCAGTCTGCTTTATCTCTGCGGCGAGGGCGTAGCCAGCTACCAAGCGCTTTACAACAGCAACCGGCTTAAACCCAAAATTCTGTTTTTGATTCAGCATGGTTTTGGCGGCAACTGGACCAACTTCGAGAACCCGGATGGCATCTTTGCGCAATCGGTGGCAGCCAATCCGGTCGGCATGCCGGATTGGTTGGTTGGGCGCTACCGTAGGAACTATGAAGGTAGCCGAGAATCGTATTGGCCTAAATATTATCCAGGCCAATTTCTATATTGGTTGGGTGGAGGGCATGATTTTGCGGTTTGGGCGCTGGGAAACCAGCAGCTATAAAACATAAAAGATAAAGCACTATGCATGCGGGACTGGGTTTGCAACCTCGTCTCTACGTTTTGATGATGCCAATCAATTAAGGTCTACGTTAATACCTTGCAAAGGTCCAAAAAAATCACCCGAGCCTGTGGAGGAATTAGGCGCTTAGATAGCATTCTTCAAACCCCGCCGTCCGGCTTTGCTACGCTCTTAATCCGCATTTAGGTCGTCGTTAGTGGAAGCAATATTTTCGCAAACAAAATTTTCATACTATGCAGAAAGAACCATCCGTAGATCATCGATTGTGGGTGGCGGGGCTGTCTGTAGCCGAAAATGGATACCATTCATCGCCCCGTTCCACTGAAATATACCATAGTGCATGAGGATCGGGCCCAATTGCGAAGCGGCTTGTGCCTGAGCTACCAGTCTTGCTGGTAACGGTTCAATTATCTTATTGCATGATACGTAACTAATAAAACTGCCAAGCCCATCTCGTTCGGTTCTATGTGTTAAATGCGCGACGTTATTTGCTAGCGGAAACCAGTCAAAACCAAATTCATCGTATAGACGATGTAGTAAACTGAATATTTCAGCAGTGGAAAATACGTCAAGGTTTGGCTGTCCTCGGTCAATAAGAATCGCGTCCTTTTCAATTTCGAACACCCAACAAAACGGTCTAGCTTGGCCTCCAAGTGTTGCCAAACGATTCCAGTTTGCTCTACATACTTCGTCTTGCTCGATTGCATCAGGAGGATTAGCTTCAGTCTCTTCAATTTCTGGTAATTCGATGTCAATCGGCAAAATTTTTTGCCCTAAGTCATATCCCCACATAAATAAAGCTGCTTCGAGTGCACGTAAATCATTGCTGCCTTGTTGGTGAAATACAGTATTGTTTGATCGCGTTAAACACTCTCTAAGAATCCAACTAGCCCGCATGTTCCATTGAGCATACCGTTTAACATTTCCATTCATGTTTGGAAAGATCAGGGTGTTATTGCTTGGGTTACGGGATTTTCTAATCCTAGGGTTTTCCCCTTCCTTTGGCGGCATACAAGGAAAGGCAAGCTCTTTTGGTACAGATGCTCTACCAGCTTGCTTGCACCATGCAGCAACTAACCAAGCTAACGACGCGGCAACACGGCTATCGTAAATAATGAAATTGGGCACGATCAATGAATATACTTTGGTCATTCCCGCGTTGAAGCGCCGAATTGGATTCATAACTGCGGGATCTTCGTCATTACCCGATAAGATATTCCTAACATTGTCAACCTCTCTGGCAAGACCAACAACATTGGTTTTAAGCCAATCAACATTGCCATTTGTTACGCCGCCCCACATCATGACCGCGCATGCCCATTCGCAAATAACCTGATCGTTTGCCGGATTAGGAGGGAGATTTGCTTGAAGGCCAGAGGCAAGAGTTACAAAACACCTCGCGCTATCTATAAAGGCGCTGCCTGTATGAATTTGCCCCGTGGGATCGCTGAAATTAAAACGCCAAGCGTATTGATTAAAGGCATCTGCTAAGCCTTGGAAAGTTATCTTTGTGTTGTTTGGCAATGTGTAGGAATGTATCAAGTTATTTTGCTTGATTTCCAAGGAAAGCCAATCAATAAAATCATTGACATCAGGACGGCTTAAATATGTATTTTTGAGCATTACTTTCCCCCTATGTAATTAACAATGCTATGAAACGAAAGTCCATGTTGATTTGGATTCTATGTTGTTGGAGTGCTGAACAAGCAGTTTATCGACCAGCAGCATGACCAGCATGCTCACCCCAAACCAATTCTTCAGACTGATAAGACGCCGAAACCCAACACTCCATCTTAACATCGAAAATCGTCAGACCGTATTCTTCATCCACTTCATTATAGAAATCCGGATCCTCCGATATAAACGCTCCGGTATCCAAACACAGATGCGATAACACTTGGCGGGGCCTGGCGGCATAGGTATGCCCGCAAAATGTTCTGGAAAGGCCGGGCTGAATCTTGGCGTAGTCCATAGCCACCCGTTGGCTGAGCATCAACGTTCGCCCCCAAAGCAGCCTGTCTTCTACCTTGGGCGGAACGGTTTGTTCTTCGAGCCAACAATCCAGGTCGCTATCCAGCCAGACGATGTGTTTGTCTGAGCGGTAATTGGGCTTGACCAGTTCGGCATGAATGACATGAAAACGGTTTTTTCCGTCTCCCACGACCCAGATCAACGGAAGTTCCAGAATCATGGCCATGCCGCGATTGAATTCGTCGGACATGGTACATTGGTCGGCCTGAAAATAGTCTTTGACCCAGTTGCCCCCGTAGTCTAAAAAGCCGGTTCCCTGGTTGTCTGTTAAAGCATCGATACTGCCGCTGCGTAAGTAGGACAGGAAGAAATCCAGCATCATGATTTCGTGATTGCCCAGCACGGCATAAAACCAGGGTTCTGCCAGCAATTGCAGGCAACGCAACGATTCCGGTCCGCGGTCGATCAAATCGCCGACCGAGAACAGCCGGTCTCGGCTCTTGTCGAAATGCACCGCGTCCAGCAAGCGTTCGAGCAGGCGGTAACAGCCGTGCAAATCGCCTACGACATAATCTTTACCCTGTACGTTTGCGGGGAGTTTTCGGATTGGCGCATGGTTTTGCATAAGACTCCTTCGTGCTGTTGATTCGGTGTTGGCTTGCCGATGCGAAAGCATCGTCTGTCGCATGCATTGGCATGGCATTTCGAACCGATATTTCCGGTTGAAAAAGTGATGATAGATGGCTAAGGCGACATTTTGTGTCGTCTTGAAATACTTTCATTGCACGACATTTTTTATGCAGGTCCGATCCCAGCTGAATTTTAGACTATTGACGACATAATATGTCGTCAATAAAATAGCGATACTTTTGGCGAGTGGAGATTAAGAGATGAGTCCGCAAATGGTTCGGCTGCTGCAAATCCTTGCTATATTGCCTCGTTATCCAGAAAACATTACGACCGAGAGAATCAAGAAAACTTTTGAATATCAAGAGATAAAAATCAGCATGCGGCAGATTCAGCGGGATATGCTCACTTTGGAAGCGGCTTTCCCTGACAAAATAGGCAGTCAAAAATGCCGTGACAGAACCGTCCGTTGGTATTGGCTGAAAGACGCGCCCTCTATCCGTATTGCCGGACTAACCATCAGCCAGGCGTTGTCGCTGAAATTGCTGGAAAAATTTTTGACACCGCTTTTTCCAAAAGCGACACTGGATGATTTGGAGTTGTTTTTCGAGGAAGCCGGCTTTAAGCTTCAGGAAGTTAGCGAAACGCCGCTGGCAGAGTGGCCCAAGAAAATAGCGATCGTGCAGCCAACGCAGCCGCTATTGATGCCGGAAGTGTTGCCGGAAGTACAGGGTATCGTCAGTGAAGCTTTGTTGAAAGACCGGCAATTGCGTGTCCATTACCGGCATTCCAATGGCGAGTTGGGTGATTATGATCTGAATCCGTTAGGCCTAGTGTTGCGCAACGGCAGCATTTATCTGATCGCCAGCAAGGTCGGTACAAAAGTCCCCAGCATTTTCGCCTTGCATCGCATCCAACGCATAGAACCACTCGATGACCCGGCCGTTCGCCCTACCGGTTTCGATTTGCAGCAATTTATCGACACAGGGCGCATGGGCTTCAACTTTTCCGGCGAGGTGTCGTACCAACCGATCAAACTGGTCGCGATCTTCGATCCGATTACCACCAACCATCTGTCCGAATCGCGTTTATCCGAAGATCAGGTCATCGACCGGTTTGAAGACGGGAGTTCCAAGATTACCGCCACAGTGCAGGACACCGAACAGTTGTTTTGGTGGCTGCAAAGTTTCGGCGCACGGGTGGAAGTGTTGGAACCCGAAAGTCTTCGTAAAAAGATGGCCGACTCGGTGCGGGTGTTGGCGAAAAAATACCAGATCGATTAAGTTGGGCTCAGTGTCACAGCGCATCATGAAAGATGATGCCCAAGGTATATCGTTCTCCGGAGCGAATACGGCTGACGCCATGACGCATGTTGACCCGGTAAACGCCGCGCCCTCCTTTGACAGGCCGATGCCGCACCGGAAAAATAACGCCATCGCCTTGTTGCAAAGGCACGACTTCAACCCGTGACTGCATACGCGGCCTTTGCTCGGTCAGCACAAACTCGCCGCCGGTAAAATCGTTTGCGGGGGCGGACAATAACACGGCAACCTGCAACGGAAACACATGCTCGCCATATATATCCTGGTGCAGGCAATTGTAATCGCCGGGTTGATAACGAAGCAGCAGCGGCGTCGGCTTGTGTTGTCCGGCTTGGCGGCAGCGTTCGATGAAGTCTGCATGCTGTTCCGGAAAACGAGTATCAATTTTCATTGCGGTATTCCAGATATTGGCAATCGGGGCCAAGCCGCGGTACATGTCTGTCCGTAAACAGGCGACAGTCTCCGGCAGCGGATAGTTGAAGTATTGATATTCGCCGCGCCCAAACCCATGTTTTGCCATCGTGATACGGCTACGAAACCGTTCCGGGTCGATATACCAACCGGCAATCGTTCGGCACTCCTCCGGGGATACCAGGTGTTTGATCACGGCATAGCCCATTTCATCGAGGGATTGACTCATCGGTTCCCAGTTAAAAGCATTGAAGTTTTGCATCGTCGATTTCCGTCATAGGGTCGATAAAGAAAAAATGTCGTTAGCCTTTCGCATTCGCGCGGCTGATCCGATACGGCATCACAAGGCTACCGCATCCACTAATCCAGGCAAAATTTCGCCGGCTTTGCCTTGGATGTTATAGCGCGCCACGGCGTTCAAGGGCGTTTGATCAGGATTGATCTGAACTACCACGGCGCCATGACGCGCCGCATCGATCGGCAATTGCGCGGCCGGCCAAACGAGGGCGGAAGTGCCGATCGACAACAACACATCGCAAGCTTTCGCGGCGAGTTCCGCACGCCTCCACTCCGCCTCGGGCAATGACTCGCCAAACCAAACCACACCGGGACGAATGTAGTCGTTGCAATGCGGACATCGCGACGGCGGCAAGCGTCGTCCCGCGGCAGGCTCCTGTGGAATTGCTTCCGGAAACGCGTAGGGACTGGCGCAAGCAAAACAACGCGGTTGATGCAGACTGCCGTGCAAACGAATCACGTTAGGGCTGCCGGCGCGTTCGTGCAGGTCGTCGACGTTTTGAGTGATCAAGGTCAATTGCTCGACCTGTTCGGCGAATTGGACAATGGCATAGTGCGCGGGATTCGGCCGGGCGCCAAGGACCTGCGCGCGTCGCCATTCGTACCAGCCCCAGACTAACTCCGGGTCCGACTGAAACCCCTGAGGGCTGGCTAATTGGGTGGCATCAAAGTTTTCCCACAATCCGGTCTGCGCATCACGGAAAGTCGGAATGCCGCTTTCGGCGGATACGCCAGCGCCAGTCAATACCACGATATGACGTGCTATTTTTATAGCAGTAATTAATTCTTCGGCAAACATGATGGGAGTTCTCCTGAATGTGAGCTGTTTTGTGCTGTGCAATGAAGTATATATGCTCATAGCGACAGAATGTGACACTAATAACCACCTTTAGCCGAGGTACTCCTGGTTGCCTCATACGACATAGACTGTCGTGCCTGATCGTTATGATGGCTGCTCTTACCATGCCGAGAACGAATATGAACAACTCCGCCTTTTTTGCTTATTTAACCCGTCTTCGCTGGATCACACGCTGGGGCTTGATGCGCAATGCCAACCCGGAAAATGTGATGGAACACAGTTGGGAGGTGGCCGTCATTGCGCATACGTTGGCCTTGATCAAAAATCGCTATTTCGGCGGTCAGGTTGATGCCAACGCGGTGACCACGGCGGCGCTGTATCACGATGTGACCGAAGTGATTACCGGTGATTTGCCGACACCGATCAAATACCACTCGACTGCCATCCAGCAAGCCTATAAAGCCATCGAGCAGCAAGCCGCCCAGGCGTTGTTGAAACTGTTGCCGGAGGACTTGCAGACTGATTTTCAACCGTTATTCTCCCCGCAGGATGCGGCCTCAGCCGAGCGTGACGCATTGATCAAAATGGCCGACAAAATCTCGGCCTATCTTAAATGCAAGGCGGAATTACAGGCTGGAAATCAGGAATACAGCAGCGCTGCCGAAGAATTATTGAAAAAAATCCAGAACTCGCCATTGCCGGAAGTCGATTATTTCATGAAGGTGTTTGCACCGGCTTGCGGATTGACCTTGGATCAACTGATGAAACCGGATGCGGTCGGCTAATCGCTGTCCTATTGATCTCAATTGATGATCGCTTGGTGACAGAGGATCGTTCGCGCCCCACGGGCAGGCTCAGGCCGCTTTTCTGACGTCTCGACTCACTGACGCTATGGGCTGGCCGAGCAGCAGAAACTGTTCGATCGCGAGCGGCTCGACAGTCCGTAATGCCTGTCTGGACTCTTCCGAGCCATGTCGGTATTCATCCCGAAGCGCCATCAGCAGCTTGCCCAACACATTTTGCCCTCTCAGCGTTCCGCTACCCGTCAGCAGCGCTCCCCAGAAAGGATCCTTATGAGAATGCTCGACGATCGCCCTGTCGCCAGTACTCTCCAGCAAATTGCCAAAGCCAACCCAGTTTTGCGCCAATTTTACCCAGATGCACCAGCGCATGATGTCGATTCTGACCGCATCCCAGTCGGCGCGCGTCTGAGACCGGTAATGTTTACTTATCATTTTCGAAACCATGCCGCTTGGCGGTTTGATGATTTCAAGCTGGGCATTGATCAAATGCGGGAAGCGGAAGGCCTGATACAGGGCTTCGGTATTATGCATTTGGATACCGTTGACCCTCACCTTGTATGCATTGGACATATTGGAAAAACCGCCAAACTCCTCTTTGACTTTTTTGAAGACGCAGGATTCGTGCAACGGGTATTCGGAAACTGCTAACAGCGCTTGTTCATTCATAAATCACCTCGACAGTTTGTGAATCCGCCCAGCGGCGGGACCATCAAATTATCAGGGGTGGTAGCGACAGATCACGTCGGAGAAAGTGGCGCTCATGCACGCGCTGCCGTGATTTCAGGGTTTTGTTGATCGTTTTTTAGGTCGAGATGGTTTTATTGTTCGACGACATGATTTGGCGCCATAGAGGCGTAAAGTTGCGTTCTTACCAATCAATGTCTCTCTGGTTAAGCGCATTATGCCGTGCAGTGAGGACCCTACGATCAACATCTATCGAGGAACTTGTGATGACTAAATATCTGCTATTGCTGTGGCTGATGCCACTACCCCTTTATGCGATGGAAATACCGGGTCCGGAAGGCGTCAGCATAGAAGTGAGTGACGATGCGCCGCATCATTTCATCCGCCTTCTCGCGATTGGCGAATCGGATTTGCTGATCGGCGATCGTAAAGATGTGCAGCGCGCGACCAAAATCGCCACCTTGAAGGCTAAGGCGGCGATCGCCCGCTATTTGGGTGAGGCTGTCAAAACCGAAGAGGTGGTCGAGCAGATCAGCGAATCCGCCCAGCAATCGTATGGTAAAACCGCCATCGTTTCTCGCCATGACGCCGAAAAACTGGTTGAAACGATTCGTAACTCCTCGGCGGAATTCATGAAAGGCATCATCGTGCTCGAACAAAATGTCGATCAAGCAGCAAAACGGGTGATTGTGACGGTAGGAACTGATCACAAAACCCAGCGCACTGCCGACCTGGTCAAGGAAGCCTTTACTCGGAATTCCGGCTATCGCCCGTTACTCTCGACCTTGGATGGTGAAGAAATACAATCCGAACCCGTGGCGCAAGAAATCCGGCGGAGCAAGCATTATGATGAATTTTTCTAAGTTTTGGTTAACGCTCCTATTGCCGGTTTTCGGATTGTCCTGCGCTGCAAAACCGGTGGTAAAGCAGGAAGTGATCGCCCGTGGCGTGGGAACGAATTTGCATGAAGCGAAAAATGATGCCATTCGCCAGGGAATTCAATATGTCGCCGGCAGCTATGTGACTTCTGACATTGAAGCCGAAGGTGAAATCATCATCAAGGATACCTTGACTGATTATTCAGGGGCTATTGTCGATCGTTTTGAAATTCTGAATCAAACACGCCGTGCCGATGGCTTATACGAAATTCAGGCCCGTCTCCACATCGCTGGCGATGCAGTTCGCCAGCGCAATCGGTCTGGAATCAGCGAACCCGGTCTAGTCGATGGTCAAAGTCTGCATGCAGAAGTGTCGAGCCGACTCAAACGTAAAGCCGACAGCAAACGGTTATGGGAAGATTTGTTGAGCGGTTTTCCCGAACGCGCCTTCCGCTATGCAATTGTCAATCCTAGCATTTCTACGGTCCCGAACGATACTCGGCAGGCTAGCTTAAACTTCTATTCACAGGTCATCTGGAGGGCCGATTTTCTTGATGAATTCAGCGCCGTATTAAAAGCGACGGGGAGGCCTGTCAGAGCGGCAAAAAATGGATCATCCATTATTCTGGCAGGTGACGAGCCGAATTATGAACAATCGGGGATTTGTTTGATGAACGACTTCAGAAACCAGTCTCCATGGCAAGAGGTCAATTGTTACATCATCGATGTACCGAGCAAATCCATGGAGAAATGGCTTTGTATCCATACAGGCGTGACAATGGATTTCACTATGCAGGGGTTCGATGCTGGGGCCTTATCTTTTGCAAAAAATTCATGGGGTGATTTAACGCCTTTCCTCGGCACGGAGCATGGTCGGTTTGCATTGATATTTGTGTTTTATCTGGTAGATGAGGAGAGGGTCAAGGAAAAGGATGTTTACAATAAACTCGTTTCGGCATCATGGTCGGTCAAAGTTCCGACAGATGTGTTGTCCGAAATCAAAAATATCAGTGCTCAGGCAAAATGCTCTTAGGCAAATGCCGCGGGTATTCCGTTTAACCAAGCTGTTTTACTCACGTCATGAATTGGCAAGACGAGCACACAAAGCGCATTGCTCTGATTCCTGAGAACTTTCGCAAGGCTCACGGACATTCATCCAACCATCGGCAAGAGATTGAAGGCAGCAGCATCTGCGGATGTTTTTATTGTTGTAAAACATTTCGACCGGATGAAATAACAGAATGGGTTGACGAAAATGATCAAGGCATTGGTCAGTGCGCTTTATGTCCAAATTGCGGAATAGACAGTGTGATTGGATCGCTTTCTGGATTTTCGATCGACGAAGCTTTTCTGAAAGACATGAACCGATACTGGTTTTGACGCCATGAAACCTTACCAGGCCATCAACTCAGACAGTGAAATGCAAGGCGCATACCTCGCGACACCTCACCGGGTATGGCGAACGTTCGTTCGACAGTTTGAGGCATCAAAATATAGACAATGACCGAACCTCGAAATCATCACTACTTCTTCGCACACCGTTTTCTACCGCAGGTTGCCTTTGAGAATCCAGCAAGATTTTTCGACTGCCTCGTTGCCGACGGCAATGATTTTCTCCTGTGGCTTTGGGAGCAATGTGCCGCGTATCTCGAGCAGTCGGAACATCTTGCACCGGATGGGCTGTCGTTCGCACTGGAGCGCTTAAAAGACGACACGGTGGCGGCACTGATCGAGATGCCGCCACCAACCGGTGTGGCGGAAACGTACTTTGTTGCCGTAGCATACCAGCCAGAGCGACAGCGGCTCCAACAAACACGGCTGGGTAAAACACGGTACTTTACCCTTGAGTTCAGCGAGGCCTTTGATGGAAGAGCGAGAACTGTACTTGGCGAGTGGACTTCGGATGGGAATCATGCGAATTTCGGCGATGGTCCAATGGCAGCAAGAGAAGCCTTTTTAAACGATGTTATAAGGCTACTGGAAAAATAACTATGGTTGATGCCGAACTCGTGATTGTACCGGAGCCTGTGCAACAAGTGGTTTACATGCAGTCGCAGTTAAAATCTCGTCTTGGTGCCGCGCTTCAGTTCCCTGTGTTGGTCTTGGCATAACCAACTGTCTGTGACAATAAGACTTGCTGATCGTGGGTTAGACCCAGCGCGTCAGCGATTGCGGCTCGGTCGATCCAAGCGCGAATTACTGTGCACAGGTCGCTGCTCGCGGAGAATAAATAAACGTTTTGTGAAATGGCCCCTGCAGCCACTGAGGCATAGGACTCGCGCTGCGCCACAGGCACCATGCCCATGCGCGAGTGATCAGCCACGTAAACTAGGTCCAGCGGCGCCTCGTCGACAAAGTCCTGGTACCCAGTCACACGCCGAAGATCGCTTGCAACCACCAAATGCAATGCATGCATTTCAGCGTCGTAAAGATAAGCCCCCGCCGGGAGCGCCACATAAACATCGATCTCCTGTGCATTCAGTGCCGAGGGAGCAGTGCGCCCACCAGACACCATAGGCTGCCCAAAGCAGGTCTGAGAGCAGCGGCAACGGCAAAGCGTCTGGTGCGAACTCACGCGATGAGTGGCGTTTCGCCAGCGTTTCCATGAGCGACAGCCCTCCCTGTTTCTGAGGGGGAGGCAGAACGATCGATGTTTCCGAGTCTCCCCTTACAGGTTTAGGCCGCAACTGTCCCATCATTCCGAGTACAAGTTTGATCAAGGTGCTCATTGTCTTTGCTCCATTTCCGCAAAACTTACATCATTCACACTTGGTATGCGCTTCATCTGCCGCGCCAAGGCTGCGCCCACCAGAGTACCGTGGATTCATCTTGGCACCGACGTTGCGACATAGGAGACGGCTCAATGCGGTGCGCAGTCGCAACAGGTGCCCAAGCACGATACCACGGGGCAAGCGCGGCGACGAAAGGCTAGAGCGCGGTAGGGGTTGCCTGCAAGCGACCGACAGTCTGGCCGACGTGATGGTGTTGCAGACCGCATCACGGCCCTGAAGCGACGAACGGCTCCGGAGGGCATGACTCGGATGGGTAGGGGCAACTCTGCCCATTCACTCCTCACTCACCAGAAAGCATATAGGGATTTAAAGAGAATCTTATATATCTATTTACTATGAAGTAGGAAAATAAATATGCTTGCTATGGCAGAGATAATTGCTTTTTTCGTGATCGGCTTCTTGCTGGCGGCGCTGACTCATTCAGCATTTTCTTTGCTGAAAGACATCAGCAGTTGGCTTTGTATTCGGAGGGTGCTTCGCACTTTTCGTAAGGCCGGCCACTCCATGCCTTTGTCGGCGTTACGCGCTGACTTGGCTTTTCCGCTTTTTGTCTTTGGCCCTGTGGCGCTTCTCCACGGTTGCCAGGTTTGAATCATTTGTGATTGGCGCGCTCTGCGCTCGGGTGTCCAGCCGTTGGCCATTCTCTTGCTCCAATAGTTCGTTTTCCAGATTTGCTGCCGGGATGTCTTCGGTGGTTCTATTATTGACCTGGACGGCCTGACCGATATTAGTTTGGCGCACCAAGGTGACAGCTGGCGGGTTTTTGATGGCTGAGAGGGCGTCCAAAGTTTGGCAACACTGCCGCTGGGCTTGCAGGGCCAGTTTGAGGACGGTGGCCTGCATGTCCAGACCTGGAGCTTGTAAGGCTTTGACGGCCAGACTATTGAATAGCGAGTCCAAAACCATGGCCTGGGCCGCCAGTGTTTCTTCTGCACGAGACATATCGCCTTTTTGGGTGCGGCTGACTTGTTCTCCCAATTCGCTGACCAATTCCATCAACTCAAGTTTACCGAGCACATGATTGAAATTGCTGATGGTATGGGCGGCAAGGAAGGCAGGACGCGTGGCGGCTTGTGTTACTAATGTTTCCCGACTGGGAGGTTCTGTAAGAGATTCGGAACGGTCATCGTTCTTATCTATTGATTTTCCATCACAGGGCTCTGTACACGACAAAAACAGCTAACCCATTGAATAAAAAGGGTTGTAAATAGAGGGCTTGAAAGTCCATCGCCAATCGGTTTCACTCTATGCGACCAAGCAGGAGATGAAATGGAATTGAGCGATGGACTGAGAGTGATTCTAAAAGGACATTTGGGCTGGGGCAAGTGCCGATTGGATTGTTTTGCCGGCATGCTGTTGGCTTTAGTGCGGTTGAAACGCATGAATCTGACGCAACTGGCGATAGCGTTTACCAGTCAGGCCGACCCGAAATCCCGCTATCGGCGGTTACAGCGATTTTTTCGGGAAGTTGTGTTTGATTATGATGCGATTGCGAGCCTAATCATGCAGCTGTTTGATTTTCAGGAGAAGTCGTACTACCTGACGCTGGATCGAACCAACTGGAAATGGGGCGAAAAGAACCTCAACATTCTGACCTTGGGTATCGTCTACCAAGGCGCGGCGATTCCGGTGTATTGGTTGGTGCTGAACAAACAGGGCAACTCCAGCCAGCGGGAACGCATCGCTTTGCTGCAACGATTTATCGGCCGGTTTGGGCGCCGGGGTATTTTGGGCATCCTGGGCGACCGCGAGTTTATTGGCGATCACTGGTGACAATGGTTAAGCGACCAGGACATCCCTTATCTGATCCGGATGAAGGAAAACCAGTTGCTGACGGCGCGCCAAGGTCAGGAGCGTCCTGTGCGTTCGTTATTCGCGGACTTGGCGGTGGGCAAAAGTCGTTCACTGAGAAAAAGGCGCCGCATCGGTCAGCAATGGGTATGGCTCAGCGGCATGAAGCTGGACAGTGGCGAACTGCTGATTTTAGCAGGCAACCACCGTTTCCCGCAGCCACTGGAAGTCTATGGCTTGCGTTGGAAAATCGAAATAGACCAGCCATATTGCCTCCATAAGTGTGTTTTTAGAAAATTATTGGATCGGTTCCGCAACTGGTTTTATCCAGGTACGATTAATCGTTCGCAATTTGCGTAATCGCTCCAATTCGTACTGATTCGCAGTGATGACCCAAAAGGATCGAGCATCCACTTTTACCTGCCGGGCATTTACATGGCCCTTTTTTATCCAAGAATAAAGCGTCGGTTCCGGCATTTGCAAGTGGTTAGCCAACTCTTTCAAAGTCCACTCATCGGCTTCCCTTGAAATAACCGCCGTATGTTGTTGTTTTTGGGTTCCAATACGAATTCCTTGTCGGTTCAGCAAGCAACGCACCATGGGGGCGTTAAAGGTTTGTCGCCGTTTTGGCGGTTTCCAACCTTCTATGTTTAATTTTTCAGCGATTTGGGAGGGGGCACAGTCTTGGGATTGGAGCTCTTTTACCCGATTCATCAGGGTTTGATAGCCTGCCATTTGCTCTAATTTGGCGACAGGCCGGTCTAGCCGTGTCTTTGTTATGTGTCCGCCATACCAGTGAATTTCGGCCTGCACTTTTTCTGTGTTATCAATAACGGTCACTAAAATGCGTTCGATGAGTTGGCGTACTATCGTTTGGCGATCCATTGCCGATGTGGTTTCCGCTTTCCACAGGGTTGGAATATCCTGCGCTAAATGTTGGATGGCAAGCCGTTCCTCCTTCGACAAAACGGCAGGTTGTTCAAGTAAATAGTGTTCGTATTGCGCTTTAAGTTCTAACTCGGTATTCATGGTTTCTTCCCATTTTCGCTCAAGTGTTCTCGCCACCAGGCGATTTTCAGGCTCAACCGCATTGTATTGGCGAGCGGCCCGCTCGGTGTCGATATGTGCCCGCTCTAAACGCTGTAACCAATACTTTTGTTGTTTTTGACGTTCTACGGCTTGATCTTCGGCTGCCGCCATGCTGATTTCGAGCGCGGCGGGTTGTAAGGCTTTGAAAATCTGTACAGTGACGTAGTCATCCAAGGTTAATCCGGATAAGGATTGGCAAGCCGCTTCTCCATAATCAATCTTCATTCGATCACAACTGTAACGGTATTGACCCTTCTGGCTACTGTAATGCGGCGCCATACGCAATCCGCAACGCCCGCAGATCAGCAATCCCGATAAGAGAGCCGCCCCTTTACGCGCCACACCCAATGATTGAGCCGTATTGGCTTGCAATTGCCGAACGTTACGTTCATATTGCGACCAACTGATATAGGCAGGATGATGGTCTTTAATCAAAACCTCCCAGTCATTGATCCCCGCTACCGTTCGCCCCGTTGAGGGACGACCGGGAATCTTTTTACGAGGATCGGTCGGACGGCGTCCGTAGGCATAAGCGCCGGCATAGATGGGGTTGTGTAATAAATTACTGAGTGTCACCCGATTAGGGCGACGCCAAACCAGATCGCCTTTATTGAGACCACCGAGCATTCGATGCGGCATCTGAATTTGTTGTGATACCAGTTCAAGCAACACGCCATTAATCGTTCTTTTTCTTTCGAACAGCTCGAACACGCGTCCAATTGCACTTTGGGCTTGTTCGTCCGGATCTTTAACGATTAGGCCGGATAATTGCCGAACGAAACCCATCGCGACAGGCATGCCTAATTCGCCACGACGCGCTTTGGCTCGCTTACCCTCAAGCATGCGCTGTTTAAGTATGTGCAGTTCGGCTTCAGACATGGTTCCCTTGAGTCCTAATAACAGGCGGTCATTGTAAAGGCCGGGGTCATAAATACCGTCCATATCACCGATAAGTGTACTGAAAATGGCGCAGACTTCCAGTAATTGATACCAATCGCGTGATGATCTGGAGAGTCGAGACATCTCCAGACCCAAAACCAAACCCACATGATCAAGGCCCACTTCAGCAACAAGCCGCTGAAAGCCTTGCCGACCGGCCATTGTGCTGCCGGAACAGCCCAGATCATCATCAATAACTTCGATGTCGCTCCGTGGCCAACCTAATAAAACGGCTTTATCTGCCAGACCATATTGCAGCCTTGTCGATTCTTGATGCCGTTGGACTTGCTGCAGTGTCGACTGACGAATGTAGATGATGGCTTTTCGCTTGAGGTGTTGCGTTTTGATCTTTCCGCTGTGATCCAGTTGATTAATCGTGCGATTGGGTAAGACTGCATTCATGACAGCCCCCTTTCGATTGAGTTTGTTTCGTCAATTGGCGCTGAACCAGTTCGGCTACCAAATTGATCAGATGGATTTTTTGAGGATGGGGAAGACTCTGCCAGAGGCTGGAATTGGGATTCGCATTCACTTGGCTTGAGTTTTTGACCATGTGCTTGGCTCCATCGGACCAGTGACATGAGTGCATCTTTTTGAATTATTGGTGGAATTTCCTCGTTTGTCAAGAATTCGTTTATAGGTGTTTTTATAATGGGAAATCGAGCATCTGTTCCAATGTCTGAAAGGTCGAGGCTTTCATCTGGAAGAGACACGGCTGACCCGCTACTTTCGGATCAAGAAGGTGATGGCGTTATTGGCCTTGGCCTTTTGTTGGGCGCATAAGACGGGAGAATGGAAACATCAGGCGGTCAGACCCTTGAAAATAAAAAAGCACGGCCGGCCGGAGCAAAGTTTGTTCCGCTATGGCCTGGATTATCTGACCAATAGCCTGTTACAGGGGCTCCAGAAAATGGAAGAGAGGTTCAGGCTGTTGCTGCTGTTTTTATGCCCGCCTGAAATGGTCATGGTCAGCGGGCAGAATCCAGAAATCGTGGCTCTCAAAATATGATTGAGAGCCGGAATTTTAAATTTTTGTCGTGTACAGAGATCACAGGGTTTAAACCACCGGCTTTAGCCGGTTAGCTTTAGCTTCAATTCTTTCAAAAGCTTGTTGCTAAAAAAAATTGTTGAAAGTTGCATGCAGCGTGTCATGTAGGGTTTGGAAATATGGAATCGGCCTTCGTTCCTCGATATCAGAT
>NZ_JAXUHN010000044.1:0-35311 GCF_035916875.1 Methylomicrobium sp. Wu6 | reverse complement strand
ACTCTACGCGCTCCTGTTGGCTCAACTTAACCACCTTAGCAATACGCCCCATCGATAACTCCTCTGCAATTTTCAGAGGATTATATATCTATCGTATTTTTATACAATTAGACACTAGTATTCGTTTTTTGCCGATTATTTCGTCGGTGGTATTTGGAGTTCATATAACAGCGCCTCTTCCGTACAAACTTCGTAACTGATGTTTACGCATTTGCAATCCGTCGAAAACCAGGCGAACAGATTCCAGGCACGATTTAGCGCACGGTTACGGTCGTTGGTTTATGCTGGCATTGACAGTCATTTCCATCGAAAAACTCCGAATTCGCGAAGTTTATTTGATAAAACCATGCCGGCCGCGCCAACGGCTGAACATTAGGTGTTTAGTCCCACATTTGAGCGATTAGCAATAAGTTCGCAGGTATAGAAGATTGTGCTGATGCCGCGTCTACTGGCACCAGCAAAGGCTAATACAGGCGAACTTTTTGAAAGGCGCTTAACTGGTCAGGATTAACAGTTTTTTCTCTGTCATCTAACATCGGATTATTGGATAACAGTTTTACGCTACCCGATTTTATTCTTAATTGCCATTAAGGTTAGCCCCCTGCGCCTGTTCAGATTTTACATACATGCCCACGTCCCTCCCGAACATGACGGATGGGATAAATATCCCGTCCGGCGGCAAGCCCATCTTTACAGGTCTGCTTTGAATTTTTTTGCCCCAAAAACCGACTTGCCCGCTTTGGCCGAGATATGTTGGTATTTGGCGTAAGCGAGGCCGGCGGAACTGCGCAATTCCTCTTCATTCGCCCCGTTTGCAAAACCTCGCGCCACCGCTTCCAATACATAGGCTTCCGGAGCCATGAAGCTGTGCGTGGTGACTACCGGCTTTGAGCCGGCGGCATGCAAATGTTTGGCAAAAAACATGTCGCTCATGCAGGCCAGGACGACCGCTTGTTTATCGTGCTCGGCATGTTTGGGAAAGTGTTGGACGATGGGCAGGTTCTGCTCGTCCATCAAGCCGTCATGGCCGATGAACACCACCATTTCGCGCGCTGCGGCAGCGGGCGGAGTCGCGGCTTGCCGCATGAAGTCGAGCATCGCCTGATCGATCCGGCTGCCGCGATACGCATCGGCTGTAACGGTGAGTTTGTCTTTCCACGCAAATCGGCAGCGTTCCAGGATCGTGTCGCTAATAGCATTTTCGCAGCCCAGCTTGTGCCAGCCATCGGCCTTGCTCAAAAAAGTTTTCACGCCGTACAGCGCACCCCAATAAAGATTGCTGCGCGGATCGTCGCCATTGCCGATTTTCGCGGAAACCGGCACGATGCCTTGCGAGGCGTTGTCGACCAGGGACACAACGACATGAATATGCGTGTCCGGCGCGGCTGCGGTATAGGACGGCAACACCGTAAAAAACAGCACACTGGATAAAGAAATCGAGCGTAGGGTTATCATGTGTACGAACCCTCCAGAGGGTAAGAAGAATTTATTCAACATATCTTTGTTTCAGGACCCTGGGATGGGCTCGCGCAGCCCAGCGGGGTTATGATTTCACCTAGAGCGTTAGGGAAATGGTACGCGGTGCGCACCCTATCTGATGCGGCATCTTGTAACTTCAGTAACGAGCGGGCGTATCAACACATTGCGTATTCATTAAAGAGAGGGGGCGATAAATTTTGTTGGAGTTGCTCCGCGGCTAAATGTTCCATCTACCATAAAGAAAGCATCGCTTGCCGAATCCGATGCTAGGGATGAAAAGCGCAATATGTCCCTGTAACCTTAAGGTAAGCCAGGCATTGGATCGACTGCAAAGACCGACCCCCAATACCAGAAAACATAATTTAATGTCGGCAAGTTTATTAAGTTCACGGTTAATAATCCCGACTCAAAACTTCTCATATACAGGGAGGATGTTATGCGATAATGCGCGAAAAATTACAAATGCCTTACGGATCATAAATAAGGAAAATACATGTTCTCATTGCAAACCATCTTCGGCAAAGGCGATAAATTCTATGGCCTTCTCGAAGCCAGCGCCGAATCCGCACGTTCGTCGGCCAGGGCGTTGATCGAACTTCTGAGTACGCCGGCATCGCAACAATCCTTGGATAAGTTTAAACAGGCTCGCCGTCGGGAAAAGGATTTATTCGGGCAAATCAGTGAAGAATTAGTCAATACGTTTGTTACCGTCCTCGAACGTGAAGATATTGAAGCCCTTAACGGCGCTCTTTACAAAATCCCCAAAGTCGTCGAAAAGTTCGCGGAGCGTTATACACTCGGCTTGGCGCGTATTGGCGATGTGGATTTTACTAGCCGTGCCGTCATGTTGGAACAGGCCTGCACAGTGTTGGAGCAAATGGTCGGACTGTTGCGTAAGGGAATGGATTTGGATCAAATCAAAAAATTAAACGATCAGTTACAAGCCATTGAAGGCGAAGCTGATCGGCAAATCCTTGAATTGTATAGAGATGTCTATGCCAATGAGTCCGACCCAATCCGTTATCTTTTAAAAATCAATTTGTTTGAAATTCTGGAAAAAGCGATTGACCGCTGCCGAGATGCCGGCAATGTCATCTATCACATCGTTTTAAAAAATTCATAAAAGGCTTGTCATGCTGACTCTGCTCTTGCTTGTCATCCTGGCGGCGCTGGTTTTCGAGTTTATCAACGGGTTCCACGACACCGCGAACTCGATTGCCACGGTGGTTGCCACCAAAGTATTGACGCCAACCCAAGCGGTCATTCTCGCCGCAGCCACCAATCTTGCAGGCGCGTTTTCAGGTACGGCGGTGGCCAAAACCATTTCGTCGGGATTGGTCGATACCGGCATGGTGAATATCACCTCCGAAATACTGATCTGCGCATTGATCGGTGCGATTGTCTGGAACCTGATTACCTGGGCGTTGGGTTTGCCATCCTCTTCCAGCCATGCGTTGATCGGAGGCTTATGCGGCGCAGCGCTTGCAGCAGGAAACAATAATTTCGATGTATTGATTTGGTCAAAAACCGCGGCAGTCTGGACAGAGAATAAAGGCTTGCTGTGGAAGGTCGTGATCCCGATGGTCAGTTCGCCGATCGCCGGTTTTTCCCTGGGTATCGTAATCATGGGTGGCCTGATGGCTATCATCAGCGGTATGAATTCCGTGGGCGGGGCAATGGCGCGCATGGCGCGCCCTAAATGGATCAATACGGTTTTCGGAAAAGCCCAGCTTCTTTCCGCGGGTTATATGGGATTCGCTCACGGCAGCAACGACGCCCAAAAAACCATGGGGATCATCGCCTTGTCGATCTTTACCGCCAACAGTGCAGGTACGCTCGATCAATTGCCTGCCTGGGCCGAATTCTTACGGCCAGACGGGGGAGAAAAAGATATCGATTCCTGGATTATTTTGACTTGCGCGTTGGTCATGGCGTTCGGCACCGCGGTAGGCGGGTGGCGTATTATCAGAACGCTCGGCCACAAAATGGTCAAATTACATCCGATCAACGGTTTTGCGGCTGAAACCAGTTCAGCGACCATTTTGCTGACCGCTGCCCACTTTGGCATGCCGGTTTCCACCACGCATAGCATTTCAACAGCGATCATGGGCGTAGGTTTTGCGAAGAATCCTCACGCACTGAAACTTTCCGTCATTGAGCGGATCGTTTGGGCCTGGATTTTCACGATTCCAGCTGCGGGCGGTTTAGCCTGGGCTATGGTAAGTTTGTTGTTGCATTTCCATTAGCGGAGGATATATTCGTATATCAATTGCGAATTTGGCGTGGGTACGGAACGGCACGTCCCCACCCGATTGAAGCTACGCATCATTTCTGCCCAAGATTTTTAATAATTTCCTTCAAAGGCACAAGATTCATCGTCATTCGGAACAAAACTTCGTTATTCTCCAACAGGCCGTAGCAATGATACGTTCTTAGTCTTATGTTGGTATGGTTCAGCGTGTTTTCGGCGGATTCCGGGATTTGTTTGACCAGAATATGCAAGCTGTCGTTATTCCGCAGATAGCCTAAATAAACCCGGTCGATCGATATTTCATGCGAGGTATAAACCATCGGGTTCAGTTTGAAGTCATGATTTTCCAACTGCGCTTTTTCGAGCAGGGCGCCGGAGGCCAGGCTACAGGGAAATATCTCAGGATAATGCGCAATGTGTGCCAACTCGTCAAAATAATCGGATTGCTCCGCCAGCGACCCGGACAGAAAGTTTTTCACCGAACCGTTATTCATGTATTTGCGCTTCAAAAAATAATCGGTGTCGGGAACGATCGTGCGGTCCGGAATTTCGCCCAGGTTGGGCAGGTTATCCAGTTTAGTGTCGGCCAAAAAGAGCGGCGACGGCGTTTCCTTTTTAAATCCCAGCAACATGGTTTTGCCCTCGGATTTCAGCGCGATGCGATTGGTCAGCGTCAGGTTGGGAATGGTATTGATCAGCGTCTTTTTGATTTCCAGATAAACAGGCGTGCGCGGGCGGACGGCGTTGATGAAGGTGATCTGGTAATTGCTGAAACGTAGTCGGTTTTCGGCAATGACTTTGTCTTCGTGGTGTATTTCCCGGTACAGGCGCATTTGGTACTCGATCAATGTATTGAGCTGAAAACCCAGCACGATCGGGCCTTTGAATGGGTTATGAGTAATTTGCAGCCATTTATGCTTATCATGAAACAAATTGAAGTCATCGGATGCGTTGCGCGCAACTTCGATATGAATTTGGTCGAAAATGAAGGGTTGGTTGTTCAAGATTCAGGCTCGGTATAGGATTCTTCCGCGAGGGATGAGGTGAATGACCCGTCCCGCGTGGACTGCAAGGTTCGCGATCTGCGGCATTAGGCCATAAAAAACCGCTTCAGCACCCGTATCATATAATCATGATCCAGCACGCCGGCGCTTTCGCGGATGCTGTGCATCGCCCACATCGGGCAGCCGATATCGACACTGCGGATACCGAGCTTCGCCGAGGCGATCGGCCCGATCGTGCTGCCGCAGGGCAGGTCAGAGCGGTGCGAGTAGCGTTGATAGGGAACGCCGGCGTCTTCGCACCATCGGATGAAGCGCGCGATCGAAATGCTTTCGGAACTGTAGCGGCGGCTCGCATTGGCTTTGATCACCGGGCCTTTGTTCACGAAGACTTTGTGATCCGCATCATAGGCGGAAGGGAAGTTGGGTTGATAGGCATGCGCCATGTCTGCGCTGATCAAAAAGCTCTGGGCTAGCGCGCGCTGAGTGTCCTCGCGGTCCGAAGACGTCGCAATGCTGATTCGTTCCAATACATCGGTTAAAAAACTGCCGGCCGCGCCGATGTGGCTTTCGCTGCCGACCTCTTCGTGGTCGAAGAACGCACAGGCCAGCGTACTTTCGGCATGGCTGAGAACAGTATCGTCGAGCAGGGCTTGCAGCCCGGCATGACAGGAGGCCAGATTATCGATCTGGCTGTTGGCGTAAAATTCCTGATTCGCGCCCCAGAACGCGCCTTTCTGGGTGTCGTAAACCGCCAAGTCCCAGGACAGCACTTGCGAAACGCCGATGCCTGCCCCTTGCTCCAATAGTGTCAGAAAATAAGGTTGCGGCAGCTGTTCGCCGGTCAATTGCGCGAGCAGCAGCGGCAGTTCGTTCTGTTTGTGCAGTTTCAGGCCGTCTTCGTTGACGCCCCGATTCATATGAATCGCGAGATTCGGCAGACGCAATAGCGGCCGCTCGAAGCGCACCAGTTTGTGCGCGAGGCGCTCCCTATCATCGACATAACTGATCCGTCCGGCCAGGCTCAGGTCGCGGTCGGTAAACGTGGCGAGTATCGGTCCGCCGTAGATCTCGACGCCGAGCCGGGCAAGCCCATCGCTGGCGGTCGCGGTATGCGGGCGGATCCGTAATCCCGGCGAGTCAGTATGCGCGCCGACAATCTTGAACCCCGATTCGGAGGGCATTTTGTGTCCCAACACGAACAGTACGATCGAGGAATCATCGCGGATTACATAATAGCGCCCGCCCGGTTGCAAATGCCATTTGGCGGTTTCGTCGAGTCTGACAAACTGAAATGCCTTGCTCGCTGTTTCGATCGAGGCGACGGCATGCCAGGGGCTCGGACTCTTGTCGATGAAGTCCAGTAAATGCTGCGCGTGTTGTCTGGCGGTCATGATTTTTCTTGTAAATCCAGAGAAGCGGAATTGATACAGTAACGCAGTCCGGTTGGTTTCGGTCCGTCCGGAAACACATGGCCCAGATGCGCGCCGCACGATTTGCAGGTCACTTCGACCCGGCGCATGCCGTGGCTGTTGTCGGCATGTTCGACGATGCTTTCTGCGGATAAAACGTCCCAAAAGCTCGGCCAGCCCGAGCCCGAGTCATATTTGGTGTCGGAATCGAACAGCGGATTGCCGCAGCAGACGCAGCGATAGATGCCCGGCGTCTTGCAGTCCGCGTACTTGCCGGTAAACGGCGGTTCGGTGGCTTTCAGTCGGCAGATCGCGAATTGATCCGGCGTCAGTTTGTCGCGCCATTGCTCGTCGTTATCTTTATGCTCACTCATGGTAGGTCTCCAGTGCCTTGATTGAGCCCATTGTACCCGCGCGAGGGCGCATCGCAAAACACGGAGGCAGAGTCGGAAAATATCGCTTATTGACGCGGATCAGGAACCTTTATAATTGCGCCTCGACGATGTCATTTGGATTGTAGGTATGAGTCAAAAAAAATTATCGCTGCAGGAGCAATTGTTGAAGTCCGGCCTCGTGACGACCGCGCAGGCCAGGACCGCAAAATCCGACAAACATAAACAGGTTCAGCAGCAGCGCCATAACAATGCTCAGGTCGTTGACGAGGCCAAGCGCATGATGCAGCAGGCGCTAGCCGAAAAAGTCGAGCGCGACAAGGAGCTGAATCGGCTCAAACAGGAACAGGAAGAACGGAAACAGGTCGCCGCGCAAGTCCGGCAATTGATCGAAAGCCACCGTATCGCGATAGACGAGAGCGCGATCGAGGAATTTGACGACAGCCAGGCGTATCATTTTACCGATCAGAACAAGGTCAAAAAGCTGTTCGTGCCGAAAGCGATGCGTGATCAGATCAGCGCCGGCCGATTGGCGATCGTCAGGCTGCGCAAGCGCTACGAAGTGGTGCCGGTCGATATTGCCGCAAAAATCCGCGAGCGCGATCCGTCCAGTGTGATTGTGTGGAACGAGGACGCTGCCCAAACCGTTCAAGACAAGGATGATCCGTATGCGCAATACCAGATTCCCGATGATTTGATGTGGTGATGCGGGCAATTTATTTGCAGCGCATTTGTCTGAACGATTAAGATAAGCCACCTATTGATTTTGGAAGCAGCCGCCATGCGCCGATTTTTACTCTTATTGTGTTTTGCATTGCCGGCCCATGCGGTGGATGAAAAGCCTCCCCGGTTGGAAGAAGCGCCCGAGGAGGCGCCCGAGCCGCCGATGCCGGTGCAGAGCGGCGAAACAATGGAGCCCGACATTACGATCATCCGTAAGGGCAAGAATACGATCCAGGAATACCGGCAAGGCGGCCGGCTTTATATGATCAAGGTAACTCCGGACATCGGTCCGCCGTATTACTTCATCGACTCGGACGGCGACGGCAAGATGGACGTGCAGGGCAATGACGGCGATCGGGGCAGCCAAATCAACATGTGGAAGATCTTGGAGTGGGATTAGTCCCGCCAGATGCCATGCTTGGCGGCAAGCGATGAGCCTCAGAATAAAGCTGTTGATCGTATTGGTTCTGCTGACCGTTATCGGCATCGGTCCGATGCCGGTGACTAGTGTGGTTGGTATCTATATCGTACTGTTTCGGCCGGCCTGGTTCAAACGGATGGTGTTGAATCTTTATGACGAGCCGGATGCCTGAGGTGAAACGGCTGATATGCCTGTGCGCCGCGTTGCTGTTCGTGCTGCCGGCGAACGCGCCGGCCGAACAAAATTTGCACCAGGCCGCGATCGCCAGCGCACATCCGTTGGCGACGCGCGCGGGCTTCGAAATCCTCAAAAAAGGCGGTAATGTGTTCGATGCGGCCGTGGCGGTCAGCGCGGCGTTGGCGGTGGTCGAGCCCTCCGGTTCCGGTTTGGGCGGCGGCGGATATTGGCTGCTGCACCGGGCCGACGACGGTTTCGAAACGATGATCGACGGCCGGGAGAAAGCGCCGTTCGCTGCGCGCAGGAACATGTTTCTGGACGGTCGAGACAAGGCGATTCCGAAGTTATCGGTCGACGGCGCGCTGGCCGCCGCGATACCCGGCATGCCGGCCGCACTGGTGCATCTGTCCGAACGTTACGGACGCCTGCCGTTGGCGGAATCGCTCGCGCCGGCGATTCGCTACGCCGAAAACGGTTTCGCGGTCGGCCATAAATTCCTGAAGTTACTCAAGACGCGGCAGCAGGCCGTCAGACGCTTTGCGTCATCATCCCGCATCTTTCTGCCGAAAGGCAAACCGCCGGAGCTTTTTTCGATTTTGCGCCAGCCGGATTTGGCCAACACGCTCAAACAAATCGCCAAATCGGGCCGAGATGGTTTTTATCGCGGCGATGTGGCGGCAAAGTTTGTTAAAAGTGTCAGAGAAGCCGGCGGCATTTGGACCGGCGAGGACCTGGAATCCTACCGTGCCGTCGAACGCCGTCCGCTCAAAGGCGATTATCGCGGCATCAAGATCACTAGTTCCGCGCCGTCCTCGTCAGGCGGCATTGTGCTGATCGAGGCGTTGAACGTGTTGTCCGGCTATGATTTGAAACCGGCGGACGATACGGCTCGAAAACACCTGATCGTCGAGGCGATGCGTCGCGCCTATCACGACCGCGCTTTGTATCTCGGCGATCCCGATTATGTCGCTGTTCCGGCCGAGCGCTTGACGAACGCCGATTATGCGGCCGGATTGCGTAGTTCGATCCGTTTCGACAAGGCATTGCCGAGCGTAATGCTGGCTGGGGAAACCGAGCTAGAACCGGAAGCCGCGAACACGACCCATTTCTCGATTATCGACCGGGAAGGCAATCGCGTCGCGGCGACCTTGAGCATCAATTTTCCGTTCGGCTCCGGTTTCGTTGCGGACGGCACCGGCGTGTTGCTGAACGATGAAATGGACGATTTCGCGAGCAGCGCGGGCGAGGGCAACGGCTATGGTTTGGTCGGCGGCGCGGCGAATGCAATTGCGCCGGGCAAACGGATGCTGTCGAGCATGACGCCGACTTTTCTCGAAAACGAGCGCGGCGTCGCGGTGCTCGGAACGCCGGGCGGCAGCCGGATCACCTCGATGGTGCTGCTGGCGGCGCTCGACTATGCGGAGGGGCATGAGCCTGCTTCGTGGGTCAAGGTGCCTCGCTTTCATCATCAATATCTGCCGGATGCGATTCAGTATGAGCCGGGCGCGCTAAGCGAGGCCGAAATCGCAGGCCTTGCCGCAAAAGGACATCGATTAATGAGCCTGCCTGAACGCTACGGCGACATGCAGGCGGTTCTCTGGAACAAAAAGACGCGCGAGTTGAGCGCCGGCAGTGATCCGCGCGGCGAGGGGCTCGCTCTCGTTGGGCCGTAGTGTGGGCGCGCTGCAACAGGGGGCGCCGTATCGAAAATGGCTTCGCATACACTGAATATCCGATTCGGCAGGCTCGCAGGGCTTCCGTCCGAATTGCCTTATTTCTGGGATCTGCTCGATAGCGACGAGCGAAACCGCGCGCAGGGCATTAAAAAATCGCTGAAGCAAGCGCAGTATATCGAGACGCATGGGCGGCTGCGGATCATGTTGGGCGATGCGGTCGATGCCGCGCCGGAGCGACTGCAATTCGGCAAAAATGAACACGGCAAGCCTTATCTGGCCGATTATCCGGATGTCGCGTTTAATCTGTCGCATACGTCCGACCGGATCGCCGTGGTGTTGAGCCGAAGATGCAGGGTCGGCATCGATATCGAGTCGTGTAAACCCAGAACCAATCTGGCCGCGCTGGCGGCTAAATGCTTCGGCGCGGAAGAAAAATCGTATTGGCTGGCATTGCCAGAAACAGAGCAATTGCCGTCTTTTTACCGTTTCTGGACGCGCAAGGAAGCCTTCGTGAAGGCGGTCGGACAAGGCATCAATCTGGGGCTGCAAAACTGCGTGATCGACCCGTCCCATCCCGAGCGGATGCTCGGCGTGCCTCCATCTTGCGGCCTTGCCGATGAGTGGTCGCTGTATGATCTTGAGCCGAGCGACGGCTTCTGCGGGGCGGTTGCGGTCGATGGGACGATCGATGCGGTTAGCATCGGAACGTTTTAATTTCGGCCGAGTCCGGGTACTGTTTTTAATCATCGCCCCATCGAATCATTTGACATTTTTGGCCCGGTCAGTATGCTTCCTTTTCCAGCGGCATCGAATGATGGCCTGAACTGGATTACCATCTCAGCATCGAAAGCATGCTGGCGGCGGATCAAAAAAAGAACGCCGCCTAACTTACCAAATAGACAGGCGCACACACTGCCAATGAGTATCAACCCCGACCAACCGATCAAAATTTCTCCTATGTTCCGCCTGCAATGGGAAGAAGCCCAGCAAAAATTCGTGATCCTTTATCCCGAAGGCATGGTCGAATTGAATCAAAGTTCGGCCGAAATCCTGAAACTGTGCGACGGCGCGCATAACCTCGGCCAGATCGTCGGCGAATTGGAACGGAAGTTCCAGACCTCGGGTCTGACCAACGACATCACCGCTTTTCTCGACATCGCGCTCAAAAATGGCTGGATTCAACAACATTAAGATTACCCCGCCGCGCTGGTTGCTGGCGGAACTGACTTACGCCTGTCCTTTACAGTGCCCGTATTGCTCGAATCCCATAGATTACAGCAAATATCCGTCCGAGTTGACCACCGAGGACTGGAAGCGAGTGCTCAGCGAGGCGCGCAAGATGGGCGCGGTGCAGCTCGGTTTCTCCGGCGGCGAGCCATTGACCCGCAAGGATCTGGTCGAACTGGTCCAACATGCTCGAGGACTGGGTTATTATTCGAACCTGATCACCTCGGGCTACGGCATGACCGAGGACAAGATCATCCAGTTGAAGGAAGCCGGGCTCGATCATATTCAGGTCAGCATTCAGGCCAGCACGCAGGAGTTGAACGACCATATCGCCGGCACGGCATCGTTTCGGCATAAACGGGAAGTCGCGCATTTGGTCAAGAAACACGGTTATCCGATGGTGCTCTGTGTGGTGATCCACCGCGAGAATATTCATCAGATGCCAGAAATCCTGGCGATGGCCGATGAGCTCGGCGCGGATTATCTGGAACTCGCGAATACGCAATATTACGGCTGGGCGCATGTGAACCGCGATTTGCTGATGCCGACGAAAGAACAGTTCGAAGAGGCCGAGGCGATCGCGCAGGGGTTCAAGGAAAAGGTCGCGGGCAAGATGAAAATCTACTATGTGGTGCCCGATTATTACGAAGACCGTCCGAAAGCCTGTATGAACGGCTGGGGTACGACCTTCCTGACCATCGCGCCGGACGGCATGGCCTTGCCTTGTCACGCGGCGCGCGAGCTGCCGGGGCTCGACTGCCCGAACGTGAAGGACTTCGGCGTCGAAGAAATCTGGAACGAGTCGAAAGCGTTCAACTTCTTCCGCGGCGACGACTGGATGAAGGAACCGTGCCGCAGTTGCGATGAAAAAGCAAAAGACCACGGCGGCTGCCGCTGCCAGGCCTATCTGTTGGCCGGCGACATGTATGCGGCCGATCCGGTGTGCAGCAAGTCGCCGGAGCATCATTTGATCGAGGAAGCGATCGCTTCGGCCAGGACGGCTGCCTTGTCTGCGCAGGAAAAACCGTTGATCTTCCGCAACAGCAAGAACTCGCGGCAGTTGAGCTGATTTTTGGCTCCTCATAAAGCAGATTTCTGTGAAAAACCAAGCGAAAGCTCCAAAACAGCCGCAACCCTCCGAATTGCAGGCGCTGCATCAGCTTTACCAGAGCGGCCGTTTGCAGCAAGCCGAAGCCCAGGCGCAGTTGTTGCTCGGCTCTTATCCGAAAGCGCCGGTGCTCTACAACATCATCGGACTTTGCCAGCAAGGACAAGGGAGGCTTCGCGAAGCGGCGGCCAGTTTCCGGAAGCTCCTGGCGATCGATCCGAACATTGCCGAAATCCATTTCAACCTGGGCGTGCTGCAGACGCAGCTGAACGATCAGAAGGCGGCGGTCGCCTGTTACCGGAAGGCCTTGCAACTGAAGCCGTCGTTGCCCTCCGCGCATTTCAATCTGGGCGCGCTGTTGCAGGGGCAGGGATTTTTGAAGGAGGCGGCGCAGCACTACCAGAAGGCGGTCGATCTGGAACCGCGTTTTTTCGAGGCGCTCGGCAATCTCGGCTCCGTGCTGCAATTGCAAGGGCGGCTCGAAGAAGCCGAGCGATGCTACCGCAAGGCGCTGGCAATCCATGCCGATGCGCGCGGCCGTTTCAATCTCGGAACGGTCTTGTACGGACTGGGGCGGCATCAGGATGCGGTCCTGGAGTTTCGGGAAGCGGTCAAGCTCGATCCCGATTTTGCCGATGCTTGGAACTCGCTTGGCGAAACCTTGCGCGACCGCGGCGAGATGGAAGAGGCGGTGCGCTGCTATGAACGGGCGCTGGCGGCAGAGCCTCAGCATGGCCGCGCGCAATACAACCTCGGCGAGACGCTCTGCCTCGCCGGCCGTCTACATGACGCGATTCCCTATTTCGAAGCCTCCGACTTTGCCGACAGCAAGGAGCGGGTACTGCAATGCCTGTACAAAACCGGGCAATTCGAGCCGTTCAAACAGCGTTTCGATCAACTCACGGCCCAGTCCAAGCATCATTCGGTGCTGCTCGGCGCGCTGGCGACACACTATGCGACCAACTTCGGCCAGCAAAATGCCTATCAATTCTGCAAAGAGCCGATGGACTATGTGCTGCATACGCGCATCGACGAGTTGGCCGCGCCCGATAGCCTGCTGTTGCATGAACTTTTGCGGGACATCCGGCATCTTGCGATCGCCGAAAGAAAGCAGGGAAGGCTGTATTACGGCATGCAGTCCGCCGGCAATTTATTGCTGAGATCGGAGCCGTCTTTCCAGAAGCTGGCGGCGCTGATTCGCCAAAAGGTTGCGGAATACCGGCAACATTTTGCCGGCAGCCGCGAGGAAATCATCAAGGCCTTCCCGCGCAAGATCGAGTTTACCAGTTCCTGGTATTTAAGGATGAAGCAGGGCGGCTATCTGACATCGCACATCCACGAGGAAGGCTGGATCAGCGGCTGCGTTTATCTGAAGCTGCCCGAAAAGAGCAACGGGCACGAAGGCAGTTTTGCCTACAGCACCGACGGCGACGATTATCCACGGCTGCATGAGGATTTCCCGAGCCGAATCGTCGATCAAGACGTTGGCGATCTGGTGTTGTTTCCTTCCTCGCTATTTCATCGGACGATTCCGTTTCATTCGGATCAGGAGCGGGTCTGCGTGGCGTTCGACGTGAAGCCCGCTGCGTAGGGCACGCATTGCGCGCCTTCGAAGTCTCGACCTGCCGGAAAGTTTTGGAAAGGTGCGCGGTGCGCACCCTACAATCCTTCCCAGGGCGTGTATAGTCCTTCGACATTGAGGCCGAATAGGTCGAGTACCCGCCCGACGGTTTCATCGACCATCGCGGCCAAGGAATCGGATTTACTGTAAAAAGCCGGCATCGGTGGAAAAATGATGCCGCCCATTTCGGTGACCGTCCCCATGTTGCGGATATGCATCAGATTCAGCGGCGTTTCGCGCGGCATGATCACCAAGCGGCGCCGTTCTTTCAGCACCACGTCGGCGGAGCGCGAGATCAGATTGTCGCCGAAACCATGAGCGACTGCGGCAAGGGTTTTCATCGAACACGGCGCGATGACCATGCCTTCGGTCTTGAAGCCGCCGCTCGCAATGCTGGCGGCAATGTCGTTGATGCCGTGCGTAACATCGGCCAATCGATACAAATCGGCGCGCTTCATGTCCAGTTCGTGCTTCAGATTTACCACGCCGGCGTCGGATATGATCAGGTGGCTTTCCCACTCGGGCTGCGACTGCAGATGTTGCAGCATCCTGACGCCATAAACCGCGCCGGTCGCGCCGGTCATCGCAATGATCAAGCGTTTTTTCCGCATCCGATTTCTCTAGTGACTCGCTAACTGCGAAACAGCCACGCCGGGATGAGCCAGTCGCCGGGCAAAGCGGTCGGTCGCGGATACCAGAGCGTCGATCATGTCGTCGCTCTGAGCGATGTGGCCTGCGTTCGGCAGTACGATCATGTCAGCCTCGGGCAGCGCGTGTTGTAGGCTGAACGCGGCTTCGATCGGGCAGACCAAATCGTTGCGGCCGTGAATGATCACGGTCGGAATGGCGAGCAGTTGTTTGCAATTGTCCAGAATCTGGTTTTCTTCGATGAAATAGCTGTGTTCCGCATAATGCAACTCCATCGCGGCCTGCTGAACCATTTGCTCGCTGACATGGATATTTTCGTCCGCCTGAAAAGCGTTGCCGAGCGCTATCTGTCCGCCCCAGGCCGACCATTCGCGCGCGACCCGGCGCTGGGCAATCTCGTTGCCGCCGCCGATCGCATTACAAAGTCCCTGGAGTAGATTGACTCGGTCGCGCGATGGAATACTTTCGTATAGACGTCGCCATTGTTCGGGATAGATGCGTCCCGCGCCGTTTTTTAAAAACCAGTCCATATCCATTTTTCGGGCCAGAAATACGCCGCGCAGGATCATCCCGAGCACCCGGCCATGATGCTGCTGGGCATACAAAAGCGCCAGCGCGGCGCCCCAGGAGCCGCCGAACAACAGCCAATCACTGATATTCAGACGTTTGCGGATGCGCTCCATATCGTCGATCAGATCCTGCGTCGTGTTGTTCGCGATTTCGCCGAACGGCCGTGACAGGCCGCAGCCGCGCTGGTCGAACAGAATGATGCGGTACCTTTCGGGATCGAAAAAACGCCGGTGATCTGGCTTGGTGCCGGAACACGGACCGCCGTGCAGGAAGATTACCGGAATGCCCTCCGGATTGCCGCTTTCCTCGACGTAAACCGAATGCCGGGTGCCGGTCTCAAGATAAAAAATTTGGTTGGGGGTGATCTCTGGATAAAGTGTTTTCATGCGTTAAGCGGCTTTGAATTCCTTTCGCGTAGATTATACGTATTGCGTACTTTTTTAATGTCTTCTGGAGTATGGACCCGAGATGAGGATACGTCAATTGCTCCTGTTCGCGTCAACGCCGCCCGCCCAACAAAGACCCCAACACCCCGCGCACGATTTGTCGTCCGACTTGACTACCGATGCTGCGCGCGGCGCTTTTGAGCAGTGCTTCGGTCGCGGTTTCGCGGCTGCGGGTTTGACGAGGGGAGCTTGAATCTTTCCGGGCGACCTTGGACTGAATGTCCTCGAGGTCAGCCGCGCTGGCCAATTGGGCTTTTTGCTTGAGCAATTCGTAAGCGGATTCGCGGTCGACTGCCTGGTCGTATCGGCCTTTAAACGGCGAGCGGTTGAGCATGTCCTGGCGCTGTGCGTCGGTCAACGGCCCGATTTGCGATTCCGGCGGACGAATGAAGACGCGTTCAACCGGCGTCGGGCTGCCGTCTTCATTGAGCACCGAAACCAACGCCTCGCCCTTCTTCAGTTCCAGAATCGCGGCTTCGGTATCGAGGGACGGATTGGCGCGGAAGGTTCCCGCGACGCTCTTCACGACCGCCTGGTCTTTCGGCGTGAACGCCCGGAGCGCATGCTGGATTTTGAGCCCGAGCTGGCCGAGAATGTCTTCCGGAACATCGAGCGGACTTTGGCTGATGAAATACACGCCGACGCCTTTCGAACGGATCAGGCGGACGATCTGTTCGATCTTGTCGGTCAGCGCTTTCGGCGCCTGCTCGAACATTAGATGCGCCTCGTCGAAAAACAGTACCAGCTTCGGCCGGTCGGCGTCGCCGGCTTCGGGCAGGTTTTCGTACAGTTCGGCGAGCAGCCAGAGCAAGAAGGTCGCATACAGGCGCGGCGACTTGGTCGTCAATTCGGTCGCGTCCAGAAGGCTGATCACGCCGTTGCCGGAGAAGTCGATTTTCATGATGTCTTCGAGATTCAGCGCTGGCTCGCCGAAGAAATTTTCGGCGCCCTGATGTTCGAGCACCAGGAGTTGCCGCTGGATCGCGCCGAGGCTTGAGGACGCGATCGTGCCATATTCGGCCTGCAGTTCCTTCGCATGCTCGCCCATCCAGGTCAGTAGCGCGCGCAGGTCTTTCAAGTCGAGCAGCAGTAGGCCGTTGTCGTCGGCGATTTTAAAACAACTGTAGAGCACGCCGCTTTGCGTGTCGTTCAGTTCCAAAAGATTGCTCAGCAACAGCGGCCCGATGTCGGCGATCGTGGTGCGCACTGGATGGCCGCTTTTGCCGAACACGTCCCAGAGCACGGTCGGATTGGCGCGCGGCTGGAAGGAGGTCATGCCCGTTTGTCGCACGCGCTCGCTGATATTGTCATTGGCCTGACCGGGATTGGCGATGCCGGACAGATCGCCCTTGATGTCGGCCAGAAACACCGGCACCCCGATTTTCGAAAAACCTTCGGCCAAGACTTGCAAGGTTACGGTCTTGCCGGTGCCGGTCGCGCCGGAAATCATGCCGTGCCGGTTGCCCATCGCGGCATTCAATAAGACCTTGACGCCACTCTGTCCGCCGATAAATAATTCCTGCATGGTGAGGCCTGCTGAAGAGTCATGAGTGAGTGCATCGTAGCACAGCCCAATCTTGCAAGAAAGCAGCTCTTCCTCTATAACTATCGTTACTGTCGGCCCGGTTGAACCTCATCCGGGCAGGATGCATCCATACCATCATCAGGGAAACGATGATTCCGCGCTATCGGCCGGGGGCGCGATTGAAAGCCTGCCGTTTTTGATCCCATACAGCACAATTTTTTATCGAGGTAACTCTTATGGCAACCGTGGCAGATCCTATCGTAGGAAACTGGTACAAGGATTTGGAAAACAATCTGACCTTCAAAGTCATCAACATCGAAGACAACGAAGATTCGATCGAGGTGCAGTATCTCGACGGCGACATCGGCGAATACGATCACGAGAGCTGGTATAATTCGACCTTCGATTTTATCGAAGAACCGGAGGACTGGAGCGCGCCTTTCGACGATCTCGAAGACGACGATCTGGGTTATACCGACCTGGACGAGCATCGGCGCAACCCCGAGGATATCGATTTCGAGGATTATTTAGATTAAACAGGAAACGACATTATGAGAATGGACCCCCAGGAGTTCCTGGATTGGGAGACGAAACGGATCACCTTGCTCGCGATGTCCGGCGCCGGCAAGACCACGCTCGCGAACAAACTCCCCAAGGCCAAGTGGTTTCACTATTCGGGCGACTACCGGATCGGCACCCGCTATCTCGAGGAGCCGATCATGGACAATATCAAGCGCCAGGCGATGCATGTGCCGTTCCTTCGCGATCTGCTGCTGTCCGATTCGATCCGGATCAGCAACAACATCACGGTCGAAAATCTGGCTCCGGTGTCGAGTTTTCTCGGCAAACTCGGCAATCCGGCATTGCATGGACTGTCGATCGAGGAATTCAAGCGCCGGCAACGGCTGCATCATCAGGCCGAAGTGTGCGCGATGAACGATGTGCCGGATTTCATTCGCAAGGCAGAGGATATTTACGGCTACAAGCACTTCATCAATGATGCCGGCGGTAGCGTGTGTGAGCTCGATTGTCCGGAGGTGATCGAAACACTTGCCCGGCATACGCTGATTGTGTATATCGAAATACCGAATGATCTGGAGCAAACTATTATCGAGCGCTCCAAGACCGATCCGAAGCCGCTCTATTACCGTGAAGCCTTCCTCGACGACAAGCTCGCCGAATTCATGGCGAAAAAAGACTATGCATCGACCGATGCGATACCGCCCGATGAATTTGTGACCTGGGTGTTTCCGGAGTTGTATCAATCCAGACTGCCGCGCTACCAGGCGATCGCAGACCAATACGGTTATACGATCAAAGCGCACGATGCGGCAAAGGTGCAGGATGAAGACGATTTTATCCGCCTGGTCGCCTCCGCGATTGCGGCCCGGCAGTGACGGATTCAGACGATGCCGTTAGTTGCTCATACCGATTTACCGACATTCGCCCGGCTTAAAGAGGAAGGTGAGGTGATCCTGGAGGTTGATCGCGCCAGCCATCAGGACATTCGCGAGATGCATATCGGACTCTTGAACATCATGCCCGATGCGGCACTGGAAGCGACCGAACGGCAGTTTTTCCGTCTGGTCGGCGCCTGTAACCAGATCGCGCAGTTTCATGTGCATCCTTTTACGATCGACGGCTTGCCGCGAGGCGAAGCGGCCAAGGCGCATATCGCCAAATATTACGAGCCTTTCGAAAAAATCAAACAGGACGGTCTGGATGCGCTGATCATCAGCGGCGCGAACGTAACCCATCCGCACCTGCCCGAGGAAGATTTTTGGCAACCGTTGACCGAGGTATTTGCCTGGGCCAAGGAAAATGTGACGTCGGTGTTGTGTTCGTGTCTCGCGACGCATGCGTTGATCGAGTATTGCTACGGCATCGAGCGCACCCGTCTGCCGGCCAAGCGCTGGGGCGTCTATGCGCATCGCCTGACCACCCGCACGCATCCGTTGGTTGCCGAAATCAACACGCGCTTCGATGTGCCGCATTCGCGCTTCAATGAAATTTTTCAGAAGGACATGGAAGCGAAGGGATTGAAGGTGCTGGCGGCCAGTCCGGAGGCGGGCGTGCATCTGGCGGTCAGCCCGGACGGCTTTCGGATCGTGTTTTTTCAGGGCCATCCCGAATACGACGACATCAGCCTGCTGAAGGAGTACAAGCGCGAGGTATTGCGCTACCATCGCGGCGAAGTCGACGAGTATCCGCCGTTTCCGGTCAATTATTTCACGCCGGAGGCGCAGCGGATCTTCAGCGACTATCGGCAGCATGTGATCGCGGCGCGAGAAACTGGCGGAAGTTTGGACGAATTTCCGGAAAATCAGGTGCTCGAGATGATCGACAACACTTGGCGCGACACCGCCAGGGCCGTGTTCGACAACTGGCTCGGCAAGGTTTATCAGTTGACTAATCAGGACCGCCGCCTGCCGTTCATGGATGGCATCGACCCAAACAATCCTCTGGGTTTATGACGCTACATAAGCAATTCTTGCAACAGGCGATCGATCTGGCGGTGCAGAATGTCGAGTCGGGGCAGGGCGGGCCTTATGGGGCGCTCATCGTCAGAAACGGTGAAGTGATCGCCGGCAGCGGCAATCGGGTAACAGTCGATCTCGATCCGACCGCGCACGCCGAAATCATGGCGATTCGGCTCGCCTGCCGGAAATTGCAGGACTTTCAACTTACCGACTGCATTCTTTATAGCAGTTGCGAACCTTGTCCGATGTGCCTCGGCGCAATCTATTGGGCCCGGTTGCAAAAAGTCTATTTTGCTTGCGACAGGCATGATGCGGCTGCTGCCCAATTCGATGACAGCTTCATTTATGACGAACTGGCGATCGAGCCTGCCGAACGCCGGATTGCGATGCTGCGTCTCGACCTGCCGGATGCGTGCCGGCCGTTTGCCGTCTGGACCGAAAAAAACGATAAGGTGCGTTACTAACCGCTGAGTCCCGCGATTAAATAGTTGGGGTTAATCGCAAAAATATCCGGCATTGAAGAGAAAAACGCGGTTGCGATACAGCAGGAAGGTTAACGGAAAGCAGGAATCTAGCGTAAAAGCCTGCAAAGACGGCTGGCATTTACAGTGCTAAACTGTAAATAGGTGAATCTTTGAGGGGGGGGGCACCAGATCGAAAGTAAAGATCGGTGAGATGAGGCTTAAGTGATTTATTAATTGGGGTGAACGACGGGGCTCGAACCCGCGACAACAGGAATCACAATCCTGCACTCTACCAACTGAGCTACGCTCACCATTATAGAAAAAACAAACATATCAAGAAATGGCGCGCTTGGCAGGACTCGAACCTGCGACCCTCGGCTTAGAAGGCCGATGCTCTATCCGGCTGAGCTACAAGCGCTAATGGTCGGGGTAGAGGGATTTGAACCCCCGACATCCTGCTCCCAAAGCAGGCGCGCTACCAGGCTGCGCTATACCCCGTGTGTCTTCCTTATCTGGCTTGTGACTTTCTCAGCCACCCTTGAAGAGCTGCCTATGATAACGATGGAGCGGGCCTCCGTCAATGTTTTTTTTAATAGGGATAAAATTATTTTGCATATAGTCTTGGGCGGCATGGGTATGGTCTGGCGGTATTCGTATGATCCATTGATTTCTAGAGGCATTTAATTGATAAAAGTCGCGGGGTGAAGAGAGTTTTCAGGCCGCAGGAATTTATTAACGGCATGACTATCAAATAGTAGCGTCTGCATGCGCTTGCGAGTCATAATAAAGACGTCTGTAAGTAAAACAGGAAGAGGGAATTGACATTGTTAGAGGAGAAATTATGAAAGGGCCTTGTCGATTGTTTTTTGCGCATGCGATGTTGTTGATTTTTTGCGTTTTCGCGGAGACGGCTTTTGCCGGGGAAAATAAAATCATGAACTTGAAGCTTGAATCTTCGGATTTTGTTCACATGGGCGAAATTCCGAAACGTTTTACCTGTGATGGCGAGGATGTGGCGCCGGCATTGAGCTGGTCCAATCTCCCGGCCGGCACGCAGAGCCTGGCGTTGATCGTCGATGATCCGGATGCGCCTGATCCTGCGGCGCCCAAGCTCGTTTGGGTGCATTGGGTGCTTTACAATATTCCGGCTTCGTTTACGGGCTTGCCTGCCGCGGCGGAAAAGCTGCCTGTCGGCGCCTTGCATGGTCTGAATGACTGGAAACGGACGGGTTACGGCGGCCCCTGTCCGCCGATCGGCAGGCATCGTTATTTTTTCAAGCTCTATGCGTTGGATGCGGTATTGCCTGATTTGGACAATCCAGATAAAAGCCAGCTCGAGAACGCGATGGCCGGGCATGTCATCGGGCATGCGGAATTGATTGGGACTTATCAGCATTAATTCGGCGACGGATCAAGTCTGGGTGTTGAGTCGCCCTCGGAGCGAACGGGTAATGCTGGCTGTGGGCCGCGAGCCAGCCTGAGAGGATCGCAGTACAGAGAAAGATCAGCATTCCCGCGCCGATTCGGAGCAGATATTCCGATGCGCTTCTATGAGTCGGCGCCGTGAATGGCGCGAGGGCGGCGATCATGCCGAATGCGGCCGAGAGCACGACCGACAGCCCGCCTGAGAATGTTGATGCGCACCAGGGGCAGCGATGTTCGGCGGCCGGATCGAAGTAATCGCAACCGAAGAAGAAACCGGACCACGGCCAAGCGCAGCCGCAGCCGAATAACAGGCCGCAGACCGGAGTTGTCAAGATCAGCGCAATGATGAGGGTTATGGCGGCGGAGGCCTTTTTTGCGGTAATTTTCATGAATCAATGCCACTCAATACCCAGGTTAAAGAGCTCATAGCGAGCGTATCGAAATCGTAGCCTCGATCGGATTTTGCGGAATCGAGGCTGCATTTTTGTTGATCGAGCAAGATTTAGCCTGGTCAGTTTTTGGCCATTCCGACACTTGCTCAAGCAAGGCAAGCGCTTGCATTTCTTATCAACGCGCAATGAACAACGTTATCCACAGGTTTTGTGGATATTTGCCGCGGCTGCCTTTAAGGTATTATCGATGGGGAGCAGAGGCATGCCAATTTTCTTTTGCGTGCATTTCAACATGGTCCTGGAATTGAAGAAAACGACATGGCGGATTTGGAAAACTTCAAGTTACTGGGTATCGCGCTGGCGCTTGGCTTGCTGATCGGGTTGGAGCGTGGCTGGCGTGAACGCGAGCGCGGCGAGGGCATGCGTATCGCGGGTCTGCGCACTTACGGTTTGATTAGTCTTCTGGGCGGGGTCAGCGCGATGCTTGCTAAACAGGCCGGCCCGCTGTTGATCGGTTTTGTTTTTATCGCCCTGGCGTTGATCTTGCTGGTTGCGTACAGCAAAAATCTCGAAAAATTCGAGGATGTCGGCATAACCAGCGTAATTGCCTCGCTGCTGACCTTCATTCTGGGTGCTCTGGCTGTGTTCGGCCATGTTGTGCTGGCATCCGCGGCGGCTGTCGTCACGACGCTGCTGCTCGGTTTCAAACCGTTACTGCATGGTTGGGTCAGCAAGCTCGATCAGCAGGAACTCGAGGCGACGTTGAAATTGTTGCTGATTTCTGTCGTGATGCTGCCGGTTTTGCCCGATCAGGGCTATGGTCCGTGGGGCGTGTTCAATCCCTATCATGTCTGGTGGATGGTCGTATTAATCGCGGGCATTTCGTATCTCGGTTATTTTGCGATACGGATTGCGGGCGACCGGCATGGGCCGGTGGTGACCGGCGCCTTTGGCGGCCTAGTGTCTTCGACCGCAGTCAGCATCAACCTGGCGCGCCTCGCGAAAAATGATCCCAGCATGCTTAATACGCTGGCGGCGGGTATTTTAACCGCGTGCGCGACGATGTTTGCGCGGACTTTGCTGCTGGCGTCGATCCTGAATCCCTCCTTCTTTCAACAGATTCTGTCCTCGATGCTGGTGATGAGTCTGTTCACCTATCTGTTTGCGCTGCTTTTTTGGCTGAACGCCAAAACGTTGCAAAACAACCAGGAAGTTCCACTCGAAAACCCCTTCCAATTAGGCATGGCGCTGAAATTCGGCTTATTTTTGTCGGTGGTCATGCTGCTGTCGAAGGTGCTGCAAATCCAGTTCGGCGATATGGGGGCTTATGTGCTGGCGAGTATTTCAGGCGTGGCCGATGTCGACCCGATTACCTTGTCGATGGCGCAATTGAGCAAGCATGGGGGGCTGGACATTACAGTAGCCGGGCGCGCGGTGCTGATTGCGGTCACGGTCAACTCCGGGTTCAAGAGCCTGGTATCTTGGGTGATTGGCGGTCATGCTCTTGGCCTCAGAGTCGGATGTGTCCTGGCGTCGGCTATCTTGTTGGGTTTTCTGATTGGCTGGCGGTTGCTTTAATGCGCTGCATTAACGTAAAGATCGGAAAGGACAAGGCGAAATTTTTTGATGGCGTCGAGCCATATCGGATAGTAAAAGACATAAGTTGACAAGCATCGTGATTAGGCGCTAAATGATGGCTCGAAAATTGTCTAATCTCGGCAAATTCCAACGACTAATTAATTATATATTAACGACTTAGTTCAATAGTATGACGCATGAGGCCATTCCGAATACTTAAATTAAGATTCCGGGCATGCGAACCTTATGGAATAAGGTGAAAACGAAACGTTAGTTTGTTGGATCTATGGATAACGGTTTTTTAGGCAGGCATTTCATTTAAGAGAAGAGGCAGTTTCGTGGTTTGGTCTGCAAAGCGCTTGAGTGTGCCTTTGTATGGCGTCGACATTGAAACGTTGCAATTGTGCAGGGTTTCATGACCTTCTTAAAAAATTTTCTTGAGAGGAGAGTCTGATGAAAAAGTCGTACAGCTTGTTGCCGGCAGTGATCCTATTATCGAGTTGCGGCGGTTCGAATAATCCGCCGCCCCCGCCCGTCTCAACCGAACCCGCTATCACCGCTTGCCCCAAGAAGGGTGGAGAAGAGGAAAAGAGTTATGTCCCCATGGATCAGCAGGAATTGTTGTCCGGCATTATGGCCGGAAAGGGGGATGAAGTCTTTCTGGATGCGTTTGAACATGGCGATCTGATCTTCGGCACGAAATTTACGATGGGGCAGGGCGGCGGCGCCTTTATCGGCGGCAACGAGCCGTCTCACTATACTCGAATACCGCGCGCTGATTTGAATGCGCCGGGAGAATGGGGCGATATGACTCGTCTTGTCATGCGTCCGACGGGGCCTAATGCGCAATCTTGCGGGTCATGCCATAGCCAGCCGGTCGATGACGGAGCGGGACCTACTTCCGTGAATGTGCATCGCATTCCTCAGTTGAAGAATCCCGCCTTGACGATTCAGCGCAATACACCGCATGTGTTCGGCTTGGGTGCCTTGCAGCGGTTGGCTGAAGAAATGAGTTATGAAATCAGGGATACCATATCCAGAACCAGCAAAGCGGCCTGCGCCGAAAAAAACCAAAAAACAGAGCCGTTTACTGCCAAAGGAGTGAATTTTGGGCGGGTAACGATAGGTTGCGAAGGAGGTACTGCGCATATCATTGCGCAAGAATCGGCACTCGAAGGCGTTTCGCCGGATGGAGTGGTGCGTCCTTACGAATGGAAGAAAAACGTCGCTTTTTTACGCGATTTCATGCGCCATGCCGGCAACAATGAAATCGGCATGCAAGGCGTCGAATTGGTCGGCAAAGACGTAGATGAAGATCATGACGGATCAAAAAATGAACTCAGCGTTGGCGACATGACCGCATTTACGGTCTATATGGCGGCTCAAGCACGGCCGGTAACCAAAATTGAGCTTGACGATCTGGGCATCCTGGCCGCCAACAAACAAAAGCTGAAACCCGAAGAACGTAAGCAAATTCAGCGCGGCGAAAAAGCATTCGATTCTATTGGTTGCTCAACCTGTCACAAGCCGGAGCTAACTCTCGATAGCAGCGGGTTTCAGGAACCGAGCAATTCGCCCTATCACCGCGATGATAGAAAGCTCTTCAAAACAAAAGGCCAGGTGCAGGTCGATATGGAAGCCGAAGGCGTAAAGCCGGAGCATCCGGTCAAGTTTGATTTGGCCAAGGATCAGCCGGATAACCGCTTTTGCCAAGGAAGCAAGGAAACCTTGCTCGGCGCGTTCGAAAAACACAACGGCAAGACTATCGTGCGTTTATATGGTGATTTGAAACGGCACTGGATGGGGCCGGACTTAGCAGAACGGGTCGACGAACTGGAAGAGCCGGAGAAATACGGCAGCGAGGAGCCGAATGAAGAGTACGGCGGCCATATGAGTCTTGTGAACTACGACCCGATCAATAAAATTCTGCCGCCCGAATCTTATCCTCCTTACGATCCGGTCAAGAGTAAGGCAATCTTCGGCACGCGGGAACTGTGGGGCGTCGCGTGTACCGGACCCTGGATGCACGACGGTCGTGCAACTACGTTGAAGGATGCCATCGAACTGCATGGCGGCGAAGCAGAAGAATCGAGCGAAAAATTTAAAGCGCTTTCCGAAAGCGAGCAGAAGGATCTGATCGCTTTCCTCGGCAATTTGGTGCTGTATGTGAACACGGCCGAGAACGGCAAAACGCCGGACCCGCTTTCCGAGCAATGCGAAGTCAAGGGCTGAGTAGCCAAGTTTGTAAGGCAACGTTTTAGCGGGGTGTCGGAATGCAAAACGATCCGGCACCCGTTTTTTTATTATGGAGCCCGAAAAATCGTTTGCGAAGCGTCAACGTTGTTTATGCTTCATATCCGAAGGAATTGTGTAAAAACGCCATGATTTAGTTGCTAAAGTTTTCCCGCTATCGGTGTAAAATAAAAGGTTTTATATCTACTTGATCAGCGCGGTTGATATCTGATCGCGCCAGGACCCAAAAACCTTGATTATGGCTACAGAATCCCGATATATCCAGCTCATGGACACGACCTTGCGCGACGGCGAACAGACGCAGGGCGTTTCGTTCACGCCCGCGGAAAAAGTCAATATTGCGAAAGCTCTCTTGCAATGGTTGCGCGTGGATCGGATCGAGGTCGCATCGGCTCGGGTTTCGCAAGGCGAAAAAGAGGCGGTGGCCAGCATCAATGAATGGGCTCTGCAGGAAGGTTTTGCCGGCCGCGTCGAAGTGCTCGGTTTTGTCGATCATACCCGCAGTGTGGACTGGATTGTCGAAACCGGCGGCAATGTGATCAATCTGTTGACCAAGGGCAGCGAAAAGCATTGCCGCGAGCAATTGGGAAAAACGCTCGAGCAGCACACTCAGGATATTCTGCAAACGATCGGTTACGCGCTGCAGAAAGGGCTGAAGGTCAATGTCTATCTCGAAGACTGGTCGAACGGCTATCAGAATAGCCCGGATTATGTGTTCGGCCTGATGGACAACCTAAAGGACGCCGGCATCAGTCATTTCATGCTGCCGGACACGCTCGGCGTGATGTCGCCGGACGAAGTCTATGCAAGCATCGGCGATATGTGCTCCCGCTACCCGGCACTGCTATTCGATTTTCATCCGCATAACGATTACGGTCTCGCGACCGCGAATGTGATGGCGGCGGTACGCGCCGGCGTCAGCTCGGTGCATTGCACGGTCAATTGCCTTGGCGAGCGCGCGGGCAACGCCTCTCTTGCGGAAGTCGCGGTCGTGCTGCGCGACAAGATGGCGATGCAGTTGGCTATCGACGAAACCCATATCGTCAGGATCAGCCAGATGGTCGAGAACTTTTCCGGCAAGCGCGTGGCCGCGAACGCGCCGATCATCGGCACCGATGTGTTTACCCAGACCGCGGGCATTCATGCCGATGGCGATCACAAGGGCGGCTTGTACAAGACCCGGCTCAGCCCGGAACGCTTCTCGCGCACGCGCAGCTATGCGCTCGGCAAGATGAGCGGTAAGGCCTCGCTGAAAAAGAATCTGGAGCTCCTGGAAGTCGAGCTGTCCGAGGAGAATCAGAAAAAGGTGCTGGCGCGCATCGTGCAGCTCGGCGATTCGAAGCAGACGATTACGACCGACGATCTGCCCTTCATCATCGCAGACGTGCTTGAAAGCAAGAGTTATGAGCACATCCGGCTGCTCAATTGTTCGATCACCAGCGGCCTCTATCTCGAGTCGACCGCAAGCATCCGCGTCGAGGTCAACGGCGAGAAGCATTCGGTCTCCGGTTCCGGCAACGGCGGTTTCGATGCGTTCATCGATGCGATGGACAGGGTGTTGAAACTGCATGACTACACGCTGCCGGCACTGGCCGACTACGAGGTCAGAATCCCGAAAGGCGGTCATACCGATGCGTTGACCGAATGCGTGATTACCTGGGATTGCGGCAATGAACTGCGCAAGACGCGCGGCGTGCATGCGAATCAGGTCTTTGCGGGGGTGATGGCGACGCTGAAGATCATCAACATGCAGTTGCATGAACTGAGGTCAAATCAGGGCTGATTCGAATTCGGACACGGCGAACAAAGCCGGGCTGGGGATGTAGGTCGGGTTAGGCGCAGCCGTAACCCGACATCTCGAACCCTCAGGGTGTGTTATTCCCAAAAGGGGCAAGGCAAAAAAGAGACTTAGTTAGGATACAGCACTTTAGGCTCGAAGCTGGAGGCCGGGTATTTCGGATCGAATTCGGTTTGCTTCGCAGCGGGTGTTTGTCCCGCGCATTTCGTTGAAGCAGATGCACTGCTGCTCGATGCTGCCGCGCCTGCATCCTGATCGATGAAAACGACTTTCGGCTGGAAATCGGCGGCCGGATATTTTTCGTCGGCAGACGCGGTAAATGAGCAAAGCGCGATACCCGCGGTCAGAAGTCCCGTAATAATTATTTTTTTCATAATGATGTGTCTCCGATGGTGTATAGGGTAGCCCTACTGGTTTTAACGTTTCACAAAGCCTGATCGGTGCTAGTATCGGGCAAATTTGTGCAATTAGCAACCCCCGATTTGGCATGATCGGAGCCCGGCGCCGGACCGCTACAGCAGTTGTTTTATATGGGGTGCGCCGTCCAAAAGCTGCCGCCGGAACGCCTCGATTTCGGTTTCATCCTGCCGCAAGTGCCGCGGTATCGATACGCGAATATCGCCGGCAATCGACATCGGCGAAGGCGACAGGAAAATCAGCCGGTCGGCCAGCGCGATCGCTTCGCGCAGGTCATGCGTGACGAACAACACGGTGTGCGGGCGTTTCCGCCAAAGCTCCAGTAAAAGCTCCCGGACCTGCCGCGCGGTTGGCGGGTCGAGCGACACGAACGGCTCGTCCATCAGCAAGAGTTCGGGGTCGATCGCGAAGGCGCGGATGATCGCGACCCTTCGACTCATGCCGAGCGACAGGCGTTCCGGATAGACATGCTGAAAGCGGGTCAGTTGCATCGTCTCTAGCATAAAATCGACCGTCTCGGCGGCGTCCCGGCCCTGCAACACCAGTTCGATATTCTCTCTGACCGTGCGCCAGGGCAAAAGGCGCGGGTTTTGAAAGATATAACCTATCTTCGGTCGCGCCTGCCGCCGATCAATACGGATTTCTCCGTCATAATCCTGATCGAGAGCGGCGACGATGTTCAGCAGCGTGGTCTTGCCGCAGCCGGACGGGCCGACCAGGCATACAAATTCGCCGGCATTCAGGGTCAGCTCAAAATTGGCGATCGCGGCATGCGGCGCGGCCTGACCCACGGCTGGGTAAACCTTTTGCCGGATGTCGATCTGAATGTCGGTCACCGGCGCCACCGTTGCGATTTTTTGTCCAGCGGTTTCAAAATCGTGTGCTCGATACCCTGAATCACGATCACGAATGCGATCGAATAGGCCAGGATGCTGGCGACATCGAACAATTGAAAATACAGATGCAGTTGAAAGCCGACGCCGTTATTGCGGCCCAAGAGCTCGACGATCAGGATGATTTTCCAGATCAGCGCCAAGCCGGAGCGGGTCGCGCTCATCATGAAGGGGTGCAATTGCGGCCAGATCACATGCCTGAGCGTGTTGAGCCGGTTGAGCCGATAGCAGCGCGCCATGTCCAGTAAATCCTGATCGAGCGCACGGGCGCCTTCGCGGATCGTCACGATCACGTTCGGCAGCTTGTTGATCACGACCGCCAGTATCGCCGAGGTTTCGGTCAGTCCGAACCAGACATAACAAAGAATTATCGTGACCAGCGCCGGAATGTTCAGAAAGATTACCAGCCAGTTGTCGAAAAATGCATCCAGGTTTTTGTTGCGCCCAAGCGCAAGCCCGATTGCTGAGCCGAGCAGCATCGCGATCGTGAAGCTGACAATGAGGCGGATCAGAGTCGTGCCCAGATGGTAAGCCAGTTGCCCGGATACCAATTCCAGCCAAAAGACGCCGGCCACGATCACTGGCGAAGGCAGCAGTGTGCTGTCCAATACTAACGCGACGCCCTGCCATGCCGCGAGGAAGACCGCCAGCGACAGGGCCGGGAAAAAATTTTGCAGTTTGCTCAAGATGCGCCGGGATTAGTCGAGGGCCCAGAAGGTGCCGGGCTGTAACGACGCGGCATCGCCGGTCAACTGTTTGCCGCTCAATTCACGGAGCAGCAGATAGATGCGCTCCGCTGCCTGCCGCTCGGCTTTGCCCCCCGGTTGCGTAATGCCGTCGCAATAGCGCTGTCTGAGTTTGTCACGGGTGGCTGGGTCATCGGTCTTGAGCAGCGGAATTATGCCGCGCCAAGTTTCATCCGCCGAGCACAGTTGCTTTTTCGCACTTTCCGTGGCCATCAGAAAATCGTTTATCGCCTGTTTATGTGCCGCCGCCCAGCTTTGTTTAAACACATAACCGAGATTTGCTACCGGCTCCGTGATGCCGAGTCCTTGCAGGATGCCTTTGCCGTCTATGATTTGCCGGTAACCCAAGGCTTCCAGACGCGCCGCGAAATGCCAGTAGTTAAGCGCGGCATCAATCCGTCCGAGCTTCAATTGTTCGTCAATCAGGGGGGGGGCGCCGAACACTTTTTCGACGCTCGCATCCAGATCGATCTGTTGCCGTTTGGCGAGCGCTTTCAGCAGCAGCCAGTTTTTGTCGAACTCTCCGCCGGCAATGCCGAGACGTTTGCCCTTCAGATCGGACAGCGCTTTGATCGGACTATTACCGGCAACGATCAGTGCGCCGGAGGTGGTCGAATACGGATAAAAAGTAAAATCGGAGCCCGCCGCGCGCATTCTGGACACCCAAATCCAGTCCGAGATGATCATATCGACCGCGCCGGATTGTAGTGCGATTTTTCCGGCCTCGGCGTTCGCGAGTTGCTGAGTCTGCACCGCGAAACGTTGCGCTCCCCTTTCAGGAGCGCGTTCCAAAACCGACAGTTCCCAGCCGGACGTGCCGGTGGCCTGCACGCCGATACGGATCGGGAGTTTGTCGTCCGCCACAGTGGCGCAGGAGATCGAAAGAAGAAGGCTGAGCAGGGTGTTTTTGAGTTTCATGGTGACATTTATCCTTACGGGAGTCGGATTATATTCTATTCATACAGGGCCTGAGTAATCCACACAAGCTGGCGCTCCGTATCGGGTCTGTTCACTGTTCGACCGTCACAAAGCCCATCTTTGCAATTCCCGCATGCTGCACTGCTGCCATGATCTCGGCGACCGTGCCATAGTTGACCGCCTGGTCCGCGTATAAGTGCACTGCAATTTCTGGATCGCGGGTCAGTTCGGTTTTCAAAGCCGCTTCGAGCGCAGTCGTATCCGCGATCGGTTTTTTATTCAGTGTGATCGCGCCCTGCGCGTCGATGCCCAACTGCAATGGCTGATCTTTCACGTCCGCCGTTGTCTGCGCGGTTTTCGGCAGGTTCACCTTGACCGACTGGGTTAGGAGGGGCGCGGTGACCAACAGAATGATCACCAGCACCAGCATCACATCGACTAGCGGCGTGACGTTGATTTCGCTGACCGCTTCCTGGTCATCCGATTGCGCTTTAAAGGCCATGTCATTTCCTCGCGTGAGCGTCCGAATTGAACGCTATATGCAGAAATCCGTCGGCGAAATTTTCGAGGCCGAGCCGGTGCTGCTTGGCGCGTTTCACATAATAGTTGTAGGCGAGCACCGCCGGCACCGCGACCGCGATACCGATCGCGGTCGCGATCAGCGCATCGCCGATCGGGCCCGCGACCACATCGAGGCTCGCCGAGCCGCTCTTGCTGATGTCCTGCAAGGCGTTCATGATGCCGAGTACGGTGCCGAACAGGCCGACGAAAGGCGCGGTGCTGCCGATGCTGGCCAACAGGGTCAGGCCGTTTTCCATCGTCCGCAGTTCCTGTTGGGTCTGGATGCGCAAGGCTTGCTCCAGCAACGCTTCCGGCTCGCCTCGGTATTTCAGCGCCGCGCCGCCGGTTTGTTTCAGGTCGGCTAGCCAGGCGAAACCGCTTTGCGCGATGTTCGCCTTCGGGCCGCGCACCAGGCCGGGAGGCAGACTTTCAGCCGCTTCCAGATTCGGGGCGCCCCAAAAGACCTCCAGGTAACGCGCATTGTTGCGGCTGTTTTGGCTGAACTGCCAGGCCTTGAACACGATGATCGTCCAGGTCGTCACCGAAAAAATCAGCAAGATATACAGGGTTCCGTCGATGATCAACGACGGCGGAATTTGCAAGGGCATTAATTTCTCCAGGGAATTATTCGTTCAATTTGAATTGGATCGGCACGGTGACCATGCTGGCGACCGGCGTGTCGCCGCGTTTGGCCGGAATGAAGGTCCAGTTCTTGACCGCCTCGATCGCGGCGGCGTCGAGCAATTCATGGCCGCTGCTTTGCTGCACCTCAACGCTTGCGCTATGGCCGTCGGCGGTGACCTGGACACGCAGTAAGACTTTTCCCTGCCAGCCGCGGCTTTTCGCGGTGCGTGGATACTCAGGCTTGGGATTGGATTTGTAATTGGCTCGATAGTTCGCTTCGGTAAAGGGTTCGGTCTTCGGCTGAGGAGGCGTTGCCGGCGCAGCCGCCGGCTTTGACTGAGCCGGACTACTGATTGGCGCAGCGGGGCGCGCGGCCGCCGGCGCGGGTTCAGGTGCAGGCGCTGGCGTACTGACCGGCTTCTGGATCATCGGCTTTTTCTTCGGTATTGCCGGCGCTTTTTTGGGTTTCACCGGCGCGGGCTGGGGTTTGGGCTGTACGACCGGCGGCGCGGGCGGAGCCGGTTTCGCCTGGGGTGGCGTCGGCGAGGCAATCAGCGCCACATCCATCACCAAAGGCTGCGCGCGCGATTCCGGTTCGGGCGATCGACGCAGGTAAACCATCAGCACAATATGCAGCAACAATACCGATAGAAACACGCCAGCCAATTGCCGCCGAGAACTTTCTCCACCGGTCAAGCGATCAGGAAACAACCGCGTCGATTCGCCGGGGAACTTCCCCGGGGCGTTTTCCTGGGTTTTATAAAACTGCATTACCGTGACCAGACCGAAACGTAACAAATCCGGTATTTTAATAGTCCTGGCGTTGATTTACCAATCGGCGGCGCTTTCGGTTCGAGCCAATGCCGCGTGGGTCGTAAATCGGCGTTAACCGCATAAGCGAAAGATGATAGAATCTTCGGGTTTCCTATCGTTTTAATATCCGCCGTGCAAGCGGCGCTTCCAAGATTACAGCATGTCCCTTCACCACTGTTCATTCCGACATTTAACACTATTTGCCGCCGTCTTGCTGACAGCTTGCGCGGAAACCCGCCAGATTGCGGTAGACCGCCCCGAAATGACCGCGCAGCCCCTCCAGCCACCGGCCGGTTTTCAGTCGATCGATGGCGACGATTATTATGTCCGGGTGGTTTCAGAATTCTCTGCTCAGGGCGAAAATTTCCTGAAAGGGGGCTGTTCCGACCTCGCGCCTTATCAAAAAGGCGATTTGTCCGCCGCGCTGGTTTACCGCGTTCGCAACGACGTAGTCAAATTCCAGGGCGAAGCGTCCGGTTTTCTGTATCAAGCCGCTACCGGCAAGTGCAATTTCAAATTCGACGCGAAAAAGTTGTATCTGACGCCGTGGCTGCGGCTCGATACCGGCAAGGAAACACAGGTCGATTACGATTTCTATACCAATGCGAACAGCGATCTGGATGTTTCGAGTCTGGTCGGCGATGTGAATGCGGCGAGCGGCATCCTGGCGTTGACCGGCGCGGGACTCGGCGTTGCGATCATGGGGCAGATGGCCGGACAGTGGGTCCAGAGCAATCAACAAAACGCACCCGTGCAAAATCAGTCATCGGCAAAGCAAAGCTCCGAGTCGCATTCTTTGCCGGGCTTAGCAGTCTACAGCGGCAAAACAGGTAAACTGAACCAGGCTGCATTCAAGGTCTTTCAGATCGACGAAGGCGGCTTCAATTTGTTCGGCCCGGAAACCAAACCGTTGGGAGAACTGAAAGTTTATCCCGAAATCGCGTCGACGCTGCTGTTGCGCGCCGGTCCCGAAGGCGTGCCCGACGCTCGCGACTTGTCTTTCGAGGAGCTGAGACCGTCGCCGATCATATCGGTGGCGGGCAACATCAATCTTGCGCAATTGATCGAACAATCGCAGCATCCCGACAAGCCAAATTTAAAGCCGGACTGGAAAAATTACTCGGATGTCGAAACGGACTGCCGAAAATTGAAATTGACCATCAAGGCGCTAGGCTTCAACAAGTTCGACCGTAATGCACTGTTGTATTATTTCCTCGCGAATAGCGGCGACTGGAAAAATTACAATATCGATCGGCGGCAGGCGCTCGATAACGAAATACGCCCAAAAACGATGGCGGGTTACCGTAAGAAAAATTTCGGCAACTGCCTCGCGGAAGACGATTATGCGGTGATGAAAGCGATGGGGTTGGCAGTCAATACGCCCGCCGATTGGGATCAACTCGGCGCGACGAGCCGCCAACAGGAACAGTTATTCTCGCCCCTGCAATCGATTGAGCGGCAATTGCTGGCGGTGCTTAGAAATACCTCGGCCGCCGAGATGGAGCGGCAATTGTATCCGCTGTTGATGGCGGCCGACAAAGTGAACGGCAAGGTCTTGCTGCAGAATCATTTGGGCGATTTCGGCCTGGAAAGTCTGCTGAATCCGCCCGCGGCGACCGCCCCCGTAGCGCCTGTGGCGGTCAATACCGCTTTGCCTCCAGTGCCTTCCGCCGAGGTTTCCTCGGCGGTAGTCCCGGTAACTTCGCCCGTTTCGCCAATTCCGGGCGAGGGCGCTCAAGTCGGCGCGAAGCAACTGGCTGAGGTTTTTCTGGGACTTAAAATCGGCGAATTGAGCTGCGCGCGTCCTGCGCCAGGACAGCAAGGCAAGGGCATCGGCATCCTGCTCTTTACCACCAAGGAGGGCAGTCCCAGGGCCAAAGGCGGCGCGCTCGAATTTGAATTCGCGGATGGCAAAATCAACCGAATCGCCTTTCAATTGCCCACTTACCGGGATTTCGAACAGGATATAGCCGACCGTCCCGAAGTCGGCGGCTGCCGAATCGATCCGGCATGGCTTGCAAAATTGAAGTGATAAGCTCGCGACGCGGCCAGGTTTAGCCGCGGCCTGTCCTGGACGGCGTGGAAACATCGTCGCCCGATCATTCCGGGCGACGCCGGCTAATGCGCGGAAATGCGCATCTCGCCCTTATCCTGCGCGATCTTGAAATGCTGGAGAATGTTCATGCCGAGCAGAGGCTGGCTCAGATTCGGCACGATCATGCTTTCCACATCCTTAATCACGAAATGGCCGAATTTAAGTTCCGGGATCACGGCGGTACAGGCTTCGGTAATGCCGTTCGCGGTCTCCATCCTCGCAGCCTTCTTGCAATTGATACCGGCCGCCGACGCGGCTGTTCCAGGCAGTGATACGACCGAAGCGCCGGTATCGATCACAAAAACGAGCGGTTTGCCGTTGATCTCGCCGTCGACAAAATAATGCCCGCTGTCGTGCTGTTTCAGAGCCAGGGGCATGACGTCTGGAATTGTTTCGGCGGCTACAACCGGTTGGGTTTTGAAGGTCGGCGTCCAAGATGTGAGAGTTTCGACGTTGGCGGAGCAAGGCGTTTTTTGATAAATCAAGCGGCCTTCCGAATTTTTGCATTTGTAGATCTGATCGGCCAATGTTTGCGCGTACGATGCGGCCAATAGCGCCCCAATTGACAACTGAACGGCTAATTTGCGCATAAACTCTCCCGGATGAAATGTTGCCTGGTTCCCGATACCGCGCTTTGGTATCGGATTTACAAACACTATAGACGATTCGACGGCTAATACTGTTATGCTTTCTGCTCCGCGACCTTGCGGGACGCTGTCGGTAGAACTTAACAGATTGTTTGAGGAGCATGTGTTAAGTCCTTGTCAAGACTCCCCGTATTGCCTCATAGAAAAAGGTAACCGAAGGGTCAAAGTCGTTGCCTCACATTAGAGGTAACCTGGACGTGTGAAAAAATGAGTTTCAATTGTTGCTCAATGGCGGCCTTGAGAGCAAATGGATTGAGCTTGGCATGGTGTTCCCGGAGGGCCTGTTTGGTGGAGTCGGGGATGTCAGGATGATCGAGCACCCGTTGGTAAGGGGTTTGTGGAGCATGGTATTTTTTGACGACCTTGGCGCCGTCGCGATGTTTTTGCTGAAGTTTCAGGCTGGGACAGAAATGATTCTGCAAGGGGCACCAAAGTGAGCTGTACACCTCGTTCATGAGCGGCACCAGCGCGGCTTTGTCCAGCCGGTCGTAGCCGAATAATTGCCTGGCGTGGGTCCAGTTTTTCTGCTC
>NZ_JAXUHN010000043.1:0-35876 GCF_035916875.1 Methylomicrobium sp. Wu6 | reverse complement strand
TCTCCTCTATCGTGTGCTTGGCGGTTCACGGTAGTCAGTTTCCTGATGGACTCCTCTTATTGTCAAACTTTTGCTGTCTCCCCGGCAGAGCCGGGGGATTTCCCATTATTGGTTAAAATATCGCGTTTACCAGATGCATGCCCGCAGTGAAGCGACACATCATCTGCACGATAAGAAATAAAACGATGAACTGGTTTAAACGCGCACATATTCGCTATATTCTGCACCGTCATCCCATTGCCCATCAGCAGTGGCAGGATGTCACGGAAAAAATGGCTGTCTTTCAGGGATTGACGGCGGTCGAAAAAGCGCACTTGCGGGAACTGGCGACGCTATTTTTGCACGAAAAAAAACTGCTCGGAGTGCAAGGTCAGGAAGTCACCGATGCCATGCGCGTCGTTATCGCCGCGCTCGCCTGCCTTCCGGTCCTCGGACTCGGATTTGGCTGCCTGGAGGGCTGGACCGAAGTGATCGTTTATCCGTCGGCATTTCGGGTCCGCCGAGAGGAAAGAGACGACGCGGGCGTCGTTCATCATCAAGAGCGGTCGTTAAGCGGCGAATCCTGGTCGCGGGGCCCCCTGATCGTATCATGGGACGATATCGAACAGGATCTACGGGAGACGCGCTCGGTTCGCAACGTGGTCATCCATGAAATCGCCCATAAGCTCGACATGCTGAACGGGCCGGCAGACGGCTACCCGCCCTTGCGTTACGGCATGCCCGTCGCGGCGTGGTCAACAACGCTCAGCGCAGCTTATCAAAAACTGGTCCTGCGAGTCGAGCATCATCACCGAACTTGCATCGATCCTTATGCGGCTGCCAACCCGGCGGAATTTTTCGCCGTGATCAGCGAATATTTTTTCTGCGCGCCGGACATACTGCATGCGCAGTTTGCCGCCGTTTACGAGCAACTGCGCCTCTATTACCGGCAAGATCCCTTGACGCGGACTGGCCGTTATTTTACTTGATATCCGCCAGATTACCCTTGGTCTCCAGCCAAACTTTCCGGTCCGGCGCGCGCTTCTTGGCCAAGAGCAGATCGAACTGGCCGACAGTGTCGTCGCCCTCAGCCACTGTCAGTTGCACAAGCCTGCGCGTATCGGGGTTCATCGTGGTTTCGCGGAGTTGCCCCGGATTCATTTCGCCAAGCCCCTTAAATCGCTGCACATTAATCTGGCCCTTGATCTTCTCGGCCTTGATCCTGTCCAGCACGCCCTGACGTTCGGATTCATCGAGCGCATAAAACACCCGCTTGCCGACATCGACCCGGTAGAGGGGGGGCATGGCGACAAATACATGTCCTGCCCTGACCAGGGCGTTGAAATGCTGAAAAAACAGCGCGCTAATCAGCGTCGCGATATGGTTGCCGTCGGAATCCGCATCGGCCAGGATGCAGACCTTACCGTAGCGCAAATTGGCCAAGTCGTTCGAGCCCGGCTCTATCCCAAGCGCAACGGCAATATCGTGCACCTCCTGCGACGCCATTACCTGATTCGAATCAACTTCCCACGTATTCAGAATCTTGCCGCGCAGCGGCATGATCGCCTGAAAATCCCGGTCCCTCGCCTGTTTTGCCGAGCCGCCGGCCGAATCGCCTTCGACCAGAAACAGTTCGGTACGACCGATGTCCTGCGCCGAACAATCCGCCAGTTTGCCGGGCAGGGCGGGACCCGAGGTGATTTTCTTGCGGATGATTTTCTTATTCGCGCGGAGGCGCTTCTGCGCGCTCGAAATGATAATTTCGGCGATTTTCTCGCCCTCGGCCGGATGCTGGTTCAGCCAGAGGCTGAAACTGTCCTTCGCGACGCCGGACACGAACGCAACACATTCGCGCGAACTGAGCCGTTCCTTCGTTTGCCCGGAAAACTGCGGATCTTCGAGTTTGACCGAGAGTACGAAATGGCAGTTTTCCCAAACATCCTCGGGCGCGACCTTAACGCCGCGCGGCAAAATATTCCGGATGTCGCAAAACTCCCGCATCGCCTCGGTCAATCCGGCCCTGAGGCCGTTCACATGCGTGCCGCCCTGCGCGGTCGGCACCAGATTAACGTAACTTTCGGCCAGCATTTCGCCGGGGTTTTCCACCGCCCAAATGATGCCCCACTCGACCGCTTCGTGATTGGCCGCCATGCTGCCCATGAACGGCTGCTCCGGGAGGAATTCGATATCGCCGATCCGGTCGAGCAAATACTCCCTCAAGCCGTCCTGATAACACCAGACGATCTCTTCTTCCGGTTGTTCGACCTTGAGACTGATCGTCAGTCCCGGACACAACACCGCCTTCGCGCGCAGATTCTGTTTCAGCCGGGTGACCGAGATTTTGCTCGAATCGAAATATTTTTCGTTAGGACGAAAAGTGACCGTCGTGCCGGTATTATTGCGCCCGACCGTGCCGATTTCGGCCAGATCGCTTTGTTTCTCGCCGTCGGCGAATTCCATCCGGTAAACCTTGCCGCCTCGCTTGACCTCGACATCGAGCTTGGCGGACAAGGCATTCACGACCGAAACGCCGACGCCATGCAAACCGCCCGAAAACTGATAATTCTTGTTCGAAAACTTGCCGCCTGCATGCAACTGCGTCAGGATCACCTCGACGCCTGGAATGCCTTGTTCGGGATGCATATCGACCGGCATGCCGCGGCCGTTGTCGCCGACCCTCACCGAACCGTCCTTGTACAGCACCACCTCGATTGTGTCAGCATGGCCTGCCAACGCTTCATCGACGCTGTTGTCGACGACCTCCTGCACCAAATGGTTCGGCCGCGTCGTATCGGTGTACATGCCAGGGCGCTTCCGCACCGGCTCCAGGCCGCTCAAGACTTCGATCGCAGCAGCGTTATATTCGTTATTCATCATGCCCCAAATTCAAGATCCAGAATTTCGGTTCGTACCGAAAACAAGGACGATTTATAGATATTCCCATGCAAAAAAGCAGGCCGCCTGCCCCCTATATTGCCCATCCGCATCGATCAGATTCCAGACCGCGCCGTCATTGATCTGAAAACGCTCGCCGGTCTTCACTGTCCTGATCCCCCGTAAGGGATAGAAAAACCCTCGCGTTCTAACCGAATCAAGCAGTTTTTCCCGTTCCGCCCACTCGCTCGGTTCAGCAGAAAAACGCGACGGCATGCGGGTAAATTCCGCCCAACTCATCCCGAAAAGCTCCAATGCTTTAAGGTTCGCGTAATTAAATACCGGGTCCTGCGTAGTGTCATGCGAGATGACCGCAATCGAGGCATGAAACAACGATCTGCCAACGCCCCGATCACTGAAGGCGTCAGGTATCAATTTCTTGCCGAGCAATATTTGAAAGCTGTTGATAATAAGTCCGGCATGCGCGGCTTGATAGCGGTTTTCTTCGGAGGGATAGTGCATTAATCGTTTGAGCGTTCAATCTTTACGCAAAATAAACGCATATTGTAGGGTTCAGCTTCAGAAACAATCAAGTCGGCGGTAACGATGAACCTATCCGAGCATTTTGCAATGCGTTGCAGCCAGTCGCGGCTCAATGACTCGGCAATGCGGAGTCCTGTATTGGCTTCTCGGTAATTTGCGCAGTTCCTTCAAGCAAACGGTGGCGCGCGTAGCCCTGGGTAATGATCAAAAGCACGACTCGGCGATTCTTGAAGCGGCCTTCCTCGATCCTGTTGTCCGCTATCGGATGAAACTCGCCGTAACCTATCGCGGACAGACGCGGAGGGGCGATGCCGTTATTGATGAACTCGCGCACCACGGTCGTGGCTCTGGACGATGACAATTCCCAGTTTGACGGGAACTTGAGCGTATCGATCGGCATATTATCGGTATGGCCTTCGACATTGATCTGATTAGGCAAAGGTTTCAGGACTTCTGCGACCTTTTTGAGTAGAGGCAGCGATGTTTTGGCGAGTTCCGCCGAACCGCTCAAAAACAACAGTTCGCTGTTCATCTGCAGTTCGATCCAGTATTTGCCTTTTTTGACAGACACCAGATTTTCGGAAATCAGACCTTCCAACATTTTACTCAACTGCTCGGAGGTATATTGCAACTGTCGGCTGTCCGCCGCCCAATTTCCGTCCGTATTGCCTGGGTTTGCGGAATTATCGGAATCCGACAGCGCATCTTCCAATTGGCTCACCTGACGCTTTTTTTCGATAAAGGCTCGTTCCAGCGACTTCGAAAATGCCCTGTATTTGTTTTCGTTTACCGCGGAAATCGCATACATGACCACAAAAAACGCAAACAGCAGGGTCACGAAATCCGCATAGGAAATCAGCCATCGGTCATGATTGACGGTTTCGCTCGGAATTCTTCTCCGCCGTCTTTTCATAAACTGACGGTGTCCTTTTCATGCAGATAACCGCTCAATCTCAATTTGATATTGCGCGGATTTTCGCCCTGAGAAATCGCGATCAGTCCTTCCGCTATCATTTCGCGTGCATGAGAAGATGCATGCACATAAGTCTTGACTTTACTCGCCATCGGCAAGAACAACAGATTCGCGGAACCGACGCCATAGACCGTCGCGACAAAGGCGGTCGCAATGCCCGCACCGAGCAATTGCGGATCGGAGAGATTTTCCATCACATGAATCAGCCCCATCACCGCCGCGAGCATACCGACGGTCGGGGCATAACCGCCCATCGCCTCGAGCATCTTCGCCCCCTGCAAATCCACATCCTCCCGGTTATTAATCTCCAGTTCCAGAACATCCCGGATGTCTTCCGGCTCATTGCCGTCAACCAATAACTGCAAGCCTTTTTTAATAAACAGATCAGGTTCGCTGTCGATCTTGTCTTCAAGCCCCAGCAAGCCTTGTTTACGCGCCAACTGGCTCCATTCGACGATTTTGTCGATCTCGACCGACAGATCTTTTTTCTTCGGGAAAAACACCCACAACCCCAGTTTCAAGCTGCGAATAAAAATCTGCGGCGGGAACTGTAACAAGGTTGCGCCAATCGTGCCGCCGAATACGATAATAAAAGCGGGACCATTGACCAGAGAATCGAGGTTGGCGCCTTCCAGAAAGTTTCCGAACAACAACGCACCGATGCCGATCAGCACGCCAATGACACTTAAGATATCCATGATGTTTGTATTATCCGTTCATTTCCGCAATTTATATCATCGTTAACGCGCGGCAAGCGCGCGACACGCTAAAGTATAGTCAAATTCAATCGATACGCAGTGGACGTAGCCGTCTAAAAACGCTATAACAGTTTGCCGATGCAGCGAATATCCCTCTAACCCAAGGAGCCTTTAAGGATGCAATACTGGCTGATGAAATCTGAACCCGATACCTTCAGTATCGATGATCTTTGCCGAAGACCCGACAGCACGGAACACTGGGACGGTGTGCGCAATTATCAGGCGCGCAACATGATGCGTGATCAAATGCAGCTAGGCGATCGGATTTTCTTTTATCATTCGAATTGCCCGGAACCCGGCATTGTCGGCATCATGGAAGTGGCTCGAGAAAGTTACCCCGACTTTCTGGCATTCGATCCCGATGACCCACACTTCGACCCCCTTAGCTCTCCGGACAATCCCCGCTGGTTCATGGTCGATGTCAAGTATGTCAGGCATTTCCCGCGCACGATCACGTTAAGGGAATTGAAAGAGCGGGACGAACTCGCCGATCTTGCACTGGTCAGGCGCGGCAACCGGCTATCGATCATGCCGGTCACAAAAGAGCAATGGGATTTTATCCTCTCCCTTTTATGAGCATCATTTCCGCGATTCCGGCCGACCGATCATTTTTTTAAAAATCGGCTGAATAATGCCGATTTATGCGGTATGATCATCCCGTTAAAGTCAACTACATCAAGCACAACAGGAAACCCATGACTCAAGACGAATTAAAACAAAAAGTCGCCGCCGCTGCACTTGACTACGTCAAAGACATCCCACTGATCGGCGTCGGCACCGGTTCGACGGTCAATTATTTCATCGAAATGCTGGCCGATTATAAAAGTACGATCGAGGGCGCGGTTTCGAGTTCGATCGGCACTACCGAGCGCCTGAAAAAAGTCGGCATCCCGGTGCTCGACCTGAACGAGGTCGGAACGCTGGACATTTATATCGATGGCGCCGACGAGATCAATCCGCGCAAACAGTTGATCAAAGGCGGCGGCGGCGCGTTGACCCGCGAAAAAATCATCGCCGCGGCCAGCAAAAAATTCGTCTGCATCGCGGACGGTTCCAAATGTGTCGACGTACTTGGCAAATTCCCGCTGCCGATCGAAGTGATTCCGATGGCTAGAAGTTATGTCGCGCGCGAAATGGTCAAACTGGGCGGTCAGCCGGTCTGGCGCGAAAACTTCGTAACCGACAACCATAATCATATCCTGGACGTGCATAACCTGGACATCCTGGATCCGATCGAACTCGAAAAAACGATCAACGACATTACCGGCGTGGTCTGCGTCGGCCTGTTCGCGATGCGCCCCGCTGACGTCATTCTGGTCAGCAAAGGCGAAGAAATCAGCATTTGGTAACAAAAGGCTCAGCCGATTGACATAAGGGATCGCACAAAAAAGCCGTACCCCGAGGTACGGCTTTTTCGATCGTTCACAATACGCTCATTGCCGGCGTTTTAGTTCTTAGTTGTTTAATTTCAATATCCGACTCTATGCGAAACGGGTTCACAGAAAAACGCGCCGGCTAATATAAACGCAAGTTAATCGCGCTCCCTCCTACCCGTCAATTTGAGCCTGGGAAAGAGGATTTCAAAAAACACCGATCACGTATTCTGAATCACGATATTCGGAAACCGGGAACTAAAATCCTTCGCTTTTAATGCCAGTCTTGCCGCCATCTTGCGCGCGATCTCCCGGTAGATTGCCGCCGCGCGTCCGTCCGGATCGGCGACGACGGTCGGCCTGCCCGAATCCGCAAACTGGCGAATGTGTATGTCCAAAGGCAGCGAACCCAGAAAATCGACATGGTTGGTTTCGGCCATCAGCGCGCCGCCGCCTTCGCCGAAAATCGCCTCCGCATGGCCGCACTGGCTGCAGATATGTACGCTCATGTTTTCGACGATGCCAAGCACCGGCACGTTGACCTTCCCGAACATGCCGAGGCCGCGCTGCGCATCTATCAGCGCAATGTCCTGCGGTGTGGTCACGATGATCGCGCCGCTGACCGGAATCTGTTGCGCCAGCGTCAGCTGAATGTCGCCGGTGCCCGGCGGCAGATCGACGATCAAATAATCCAGATGATCCCAGGCTGTATCCCTAAGCAACTGCTGTAAGGCATTGGTCGCCATCGGGCCGCGCCAGATCATCGGCTGACCGGCGTCTACCAAATAGCCGATTGACATCGTCTGGATACCGTAGGAAATCTTCGGCTGCATCGTCTTGTTGTCGTGGCTGACCGGGAAGCCGGACAGCCCTAGCATGGTCGGAATGCTAGGGCCGTAGATGTCCGCGTCGAGAATGCCGACATTGGCGCCTTCCGCTGCGAGCGCCAGCGCCAGATTGACCGCGGTCGTCGATTTGCCGACGCCGCCCTTGCCGGAGGCGACCGCAATGATATTTTTGACCTGACTATGCGGCTTCAAGGTCTGCTGCACCGAATGCGCGATGATCCTCACACTGATTTCGACATGGACCGCTCCAATTCCCGGCAGTGCTTTTAAATGCTGCTCGACCGCCGCCTTCAGTTCCGGTATATAGGATTTGGCGGGATAACCGAGCTCCAGCTTGACCGTAACATCGGCGCCTTCGAGCGTAATCGCCTTGACCGACTTGGCGGCGACCAAGTCCAGGCCGTGATTCGGGTCGATCAAGTTTTTCAAGCCGTTTTCGACATCAATTTTTTCGATGCTAGACATTGTTTGTTCCAGGTAATGAATGGAGAAAGCGAGTCGACTTGCGGGTAATAACCTATTAAATCACTCGGAATATAAGCCATTTTACAACACTTCGATATGGTGTTTCCATATTCGAAAGATGCGCTTGATTTATGCGATAATAACAGACTTGTTTGTCTTCGTATTCACCAGTCATTGATCATGTCGGATAGAAAAATATTAGTCACCAGCGCCCTGCCCTACGCCAACGGCCCGATCCATCTCGGGCATCTGGTCGAATACATTCAAACCGATATCTGGGTACGCTTCCAAAAGCAGCGCGGACAGCAATGCTATTATGTCTGCGCGGACGACACCCACGGCACGCCGATCATGCTACGCGCCGATAAGGAAGGCATCAAGCCCGAAGAATTGATCGCGCGAGTCGGCAAGGAACATCTGGCCGATTTCACCGAATTTGGCGTTGCCTTCGACCATTACCACAGCACCCATTCCGAAGAAAACCGGATTTTGTCCGCGTTGATCTACCAGCGCCTGCGTGACGCCGGCCATATCAGCTCGCGCACGATCACCCAGGCCTACGATCCGGTCAAAAACATGTTCCTGCCGGATCGCTTCATCAAGGGCGATTGTCCCAAATGCGGCGCCAAAGACCAATACGGCGACAACTGTGAAGCCTGCGGCGCGACCTATTCGCCGACCGAACTGAAAAACGCGGTGTCGGCGATCTCCGGCGCCAAACCGATCGAAAAGGATTCGGTGCACTACTTCTTCAACCTGACCGATTTCGAAGGCATGCTGGGCGACTGGATCAATGACGGCGACCACCTGCAACCGGAAGTGCGCAACAAGATGGCCGAATGGCTCGAAGGCGGCCTGCAGCAATGGGACATCTCGCGCGATGCGCCGTACTTCGGCTTTGAGATTCCTGATGCGCCCGGCAAATATTTCTACGTCTGGCTCGATGCACCGATCGGCTACATGGCCAGCTTCAAAAACCTGTGCGACAACCGAGGATTGAACTTCGACGAATTCTGGTCCGAGGACAGCAACGCCGAACTCTACCATTTCATCGGCAAGGACATCATTTATTTCCACGCGCTGTTCTGGCCGGCGATGCTGCACGGCGCCGGACTCAGAACGCCGAGCGCGATTTTCGCGCACGGCTTTTTGACAGTCAACGGCGAAAAAATGTCCAAATCGCGCGGCACCTTCATCACCGCGCGCACCTATTTGGATCATCTGAATCCGGAATACCTGCGCTATTATTTCGCGGCGAAGCTCAGCGCCGGCGTCGACGACATCGACCTGAATTTCGACGATTTCACCCAGCGCGTAAACTCCGATCTGGTCGGCAAGGTCGTCAATATCGCCAGCCGCTGCAGCGGCTTCATCAGCAAGCGTTTCGACGGCAAGCTGGCGTCTCAGTGCTCGGAGCCCGACTTGTGGCAGGACTTCATCGACGCGAACGAAACGATCTCGAGCCATTACGAAACGCGCGAATTCGGCAAGGCGATGCGCGAAATCATGGCGCTGGCCGACAAGGCCAATCAATACATCGACGAGAAAAAGCCCTGGCTGATCGCCAAGGAAGAAGGCAAAGACGCCGAACTGCACGCCGTCTGCTCAATGGGCGTGAACCTGTTTCGCCTGCTCGCCGCCTATTTGCGCCCGGTGCTGCCCGCGCTCGCGGCCGATGCCGAAGACTTTTTGAACATCGGCCCGCAGCCCTGGCCCAACCTGGCCGGACCGCTACTTGATCACCCGATCAATCCGTTTAAACCGCTGATGACCCGCGTAGAGGCCGACAAGATCGCCGCGATCATCGAAGCTTCGAAAGAAAATCTCGAAAAAACGCCGGCGCCGGCGAAAGCGCCGACCTGCGAGCCTATCGCCGCGACGATCGATTACGACGACTTCGCGAAGATCGATCTACGCATCGCCAAAATCGTCAAGGCGCGGCATGTCGAAGGCTCGGATAAACTTCTGCAACTGACCGTCGATATCGGCGACGAATACCGCAACATCTTCGCCGGTATCAAATCGGCCTATGCGCCGGAAGATCTGGAGGGCAAACTGACCATCGTCGTCGCAAACCTTGCCCCGCGCAAGATGCGTTTCGGCGTCTCGGAAGGCATGGTGTTAGCCGCGGGGCCGGGCGGCAAGGATTTATGGGTGTTGAGTCCGGATGCGGGAGCCGAGGCGGGAATGCGGGTCAAGTAAATATGCCCGAGAAAGAAATTTTCGCGACTGAGCTTAATAAAGTTTGTTGCTGAATTGAAAAGTTATGTAACCACCGGCGACGGTCGCCGGAAAACCGCCGAAACTCATCATCGGCGCCATGAGGCGTAAGCTCGCCCATGTCGCTTTTGGCGTCTTGAAATCGGGAAACTCGTTCAATCCCGTCCTTCGTGGCGCTTGACCCGGATAGCAGTATCTACGCCGCCGCGCCGCAGCAGCGCTTGAACTTTTTTCCGCTGCCGCAGGGACACGGTGCATTTTTGCCCAAATTGACGGTAGCGCCGATTTTGCCGAGCGACTTGATCACGCCGTCCAGATAAAGCCAGTGTCCTTCCTTTTTGATAAAGCGGCTGACCTCGTGCAGCACGCACTCTTCGCCGTCTTGAAGATAGTAAGCCTTGAACTCGACAACGCCCTTGTCGTCCTGAGGGCCGCCCTTTTTCGTATCTAACACATCCAGACGCTGCCAGACCGCCGTCTCGCGGGAAAAATCGATGGTGTCCGGACATTTGCCGCTATCCCAGGTTTTCCGCAAATAATCAGCATTATGCAGCGCATAAGCCGTAAAGCGCGAGCGCATCAAGGCTTCGGCGGTGGCTGGGCATGTTTCACTGTTATGGTATAGACCGCAGCACTGATTGTACATAATGCCGGAACCGCATAAACATAATTCAGTACTTTCATTTGTCATTGAAACATTTTACCAACATTTCGCGGCATCGTAACCGGAAGCCGCACTCGCAACAGATTTGGTACCTGCCTCGTTAATCTGAAAATTACCACATTTATCGCCGGTTTGCACCCCTGTAGGTGTAGCCGTAGCTGTATAGCCGGTGGTTGTGGGGTTTGAAACTGCTACAGTGTAATACTGATCTGGCGAGTTAGCCGGCAGTCCAATCTGAACCAACGTGCCATAGCTGGTATTGCTTGTTCGGTATTTCTCTTGCGCAAGCTGAACCTGAAGAAGAGCCGATTTGGCATCGGCGCGGCGACCTTTCTTGACATATTCCATATAGCTGGGATAAGCAATCCCAGCCAAGATACCGATTATTGCAATAACAATCATCAATTCAATGAAAGTGAAGCCATTATCTCGTTTGAATGAGCCCATTTATTTCCCCCTATCCGATGCTAATTTACTGCTAAAGCATAGCAGATCCATGTTTACATGATCGAAAGCACCAATCTGACCCGTCAATTTACTTTGCGAAACAATCCGCACTTTTGCGAGTAATATCCATTTTTAGTTCCGTCAACTGATTTACAGACCATAGAACTTTACTATACTTGGCTGCATAGCTATGAAGGTAGTCAGGCATGAAAACACAAAGCAACATCGGTTTTACTCTCATCGAATTACTCATCGTCATTGCGATCGTTGCGATTTTGGCAGTACTGGCTGTTCCCTCTTTCAACAAAACGCTGGATAAAAAACGCATCACCAGCGCAGCCGAGGCTGTGTTAGCCGATTTGCGCTGGGCACGGGCCGAATCTATCAAACGGAATAAAAAAATCAGAGTGACCTTTGTTACCGGCAGCAACTGGAGTTACACGATCAATGCTGACCCGACTGGTGCCAACACTTTGCTCAAAACCGTTAATGGCAGTAACTTTTTTTCTACGGCAATATCCTCAGCCAGTTTTGCCGGCGGTGTCACTTATACCACTTTTGACCCGGTACGTGGCACTAATCCCAATAACGGCACAACAACCATCACATCCAGCTATTTCAGCGCCGGCGTTAGTGTAAGCACATTAGGGCGCGCTCGGATTTGTGGCGACATGGGAGGATACGAAGCATGTTAAAAAAACGTCATACACAAAAAGGCTTCACTTTAGTAGAGCTAATGATCGGTGTGTTGGTGGGCTTGATCATCGTGGCGGCTGGCATTAGCCTCTTTATCACTTCGGTTAAAGGCCAAAGCGATAACATCAAACTCAGCCGATTGAACCAGGATATGCGCAGCATGATGGATATTATGGCTCGCGATATTCGTCGGGCTGGGTTTGTAACAAATACCCCCGATTCCTATTGGGCCTCATTACAGAACAACCCATTTTTCGACAATGTGACATCGGGAGCAACCACCGATATAGCGGTGTACAACACTAACACCTGTATTGTTTATGCTTATAACGCTAACAACGATGGTCCACCGATTGTGAACAGCGCCGAACGCTTTGGCTTTCGCTTGAGTAACACAGGCGAGCTGGAAATGCGCAGTAGTGGTGGCACCAACGAAAATTGTACGGACGGCCAATGGGAATCGATCACCGAACCGGAAGTAGAAATCACCGGACTCACTTTCACTCTCACTTCAACCACGCTCAACGCCACCAGCATGGCAACCGATACCGACGGTGACGGCTGCCCCGATGGCGACGATCAAAATCCTAACTCAGCCAGTTCATCATGCATAACTGGTTTATATGGTAATAAACTGTGCGACAGCGGCGAAGCCTGCAACACCTGCACCCGTGATGGTAGCCCCGATCCGGCATGTCTGTACGTACGTAATGTGACCATTCTTTTGGCTGGCCGACTGCGTGGCGATACCGGCGTCACGCAGTCCATCACCGAACAAGTGCGTGTGCGCAACGACAAATTTTTGGCCGCCATTCCTTAACCGCTTGACTCAACGGAGTTCATCATGCCGCCGCTCATCCTTATCAACGTTAATTCACGTCAGCAAGGCGCCGCCGCTTTAATTGTAGTATTGGTGCTGGCGATTATTATGGCAGTTATTACTCTGTCCACTGTCAACACTGGAGTAATGGAGCAAAAGTCTGCCGGTAACGACTTGCGCGCCCGCGAAGCCCAGGAAGCAGCCGAGGCGGGTTTGGAATATGGGGTGGCCTGGGCAAAAAATCATACAATTCCCGCTACGATTACCTGTGCTACTGGATCACTGCCTACCGGATGCCCATCCAGCCTGACGACTGTGTCAGGCTCGTCAACGGGCGAAACTTATAACTACATCCTGACTTACACCAAAGGCACCGATTCCATCCGCGTTACCTCCTCTGCTCAGGGCGTGACCGATAACACGATTGCAGCAAATTCAGAAGCGTTTGTTAAGCAAATCCCCAAAGCATTATTCGACACTGTGGGGGCTACGATGCCCCCACCCTGGGTTATCGCTGGGTGTATTACCAGCGCGCCGACCGGAACACCGGATACGTTCGTGCTGAATGCTACAAATAATGCCGTAATCGGCGGCACATCGTCTGATCCTTCCTGCTTACAGCAAGGACATCTGGATGTAACCACCTGGAATGATACTAACGGTAACGGCGTCAAGGATAGCGGCGAAGACGACACCGCGACCACCTTCAATCGCGGAAGCTTTCCCGGCTGCCCCAGCACCAACTGCTCATGGAATCATGTATTTAATATGAGCTTGGTCGACGCCAAAGCTCTCGCAACCGCAGCAGGACACGTTTATAACGGCTCTATCCCCTGCGGGCCAGCCAACTCTTCGCCGTCTATTTACATTATAAACAATGGCGGCCCGATCAATAGTGGAGATATATCGGGATCATGTTCAGGCACTGGCATCAATAGCACCACCATAGGAGCGCCGCATCAGCCGATCGTTCTGATCATTCCAAGTGCAAGCGGCTGCCCTAAATTCAATGGCGGCATCACTATCTACGGCATTGTCTATATGGAATCCCCGACGGACTGCGCATCGAATGGCTGGGGTGGCGCAACGGTTTATGGCTCTGTAATTTGGGAAGGTGATGTCGCAAAACCCAATGCAAATTCACAATTTATCGAAGTAGATTGGGAAAATGAAGGTAATTTGAATACGGTATTTAACATCGGCATGGACGATGCCACCCGCATTCCCGGCACCTGGAAAGACTTTTAAGGAGCATCACATGCAAAAATTAGCTCGCACCTTACGAGGTATCGCACTTTTAGATGCGCTCATCGCCGCGATTATAGTCGCAGTGGCTATGTTGGGCCTAGCCAAACTGCAGGGTGTCACGATGCTTAACAGTGCTGATAGTCGAATGAAAACCCATGCCCTGAATTTGGCGCAAGACAAAATCGAGCAATTGCGCACCTTCGCCAATCAAGGCACTTATGCCGCCTATGCCGGCTCGGATAACAATACCGCGGCGGGAGCCAATGCCAGCTTTACCCGCACATGGACCATCTCGGCCTGTGCCAATTCAATGGATTGCAAACAAGCCAATGTCACAGTGACCTGGACAGACCCGAGAGGGGTCACGCAAACCGTGCAGTTGACTTCGTATATTGCCAAAACTGATCCGGTAAAATCTGGAGTGGTATTACTAGCGGCAGTCCCCCCAACTCCAACTCCAACTCCAACTCCAACGCCAACGCCAACGCCAACCCCAACCCCAACCCCAACCCCAACGCCAACGCCAACGCCAACGCCAACGCCAACGCCAACGCCAACGCCAACGCCAACGCCAACGCCAACGCCAACGCCAACGCCAACGCCAACACCAACGCCAACGCCAACGCCAACACCAACGCCAACAGGTGGGGGTACACCACCTGCAATAAGCGTGACTGGCTCTTATAGCGGTTGTACTAGCAATAGCAGCCCTTGTAGTGTAACAAAGGGCTCAACGATTACCCTGAGCTTGACAATAATCGACGATAGTGTGTTGTCTGGCAGTAATATCACTATCACCCCTAGCGGGGCAAGCAATTCTGGCTCGATAACCTTTAATTCGTCTACAGGCGCGACAACTCAGGCCATTAACACACCAAATGGAAATAATAAGGCCTTTACAGTACTGATTAACGTTACCGATGGATTTAGTACGACGACAAAGACCCTCTATTTCACAACGTAACTAACCTCTCTGGCAAAACCGAGTCTCTCCGGTATTGCAGGAGCTGTTCAGTCTCCGCTTCTGCGCAGACTGACTTTGTTTTGGATGCGCTGGAGCAGGCTTTGTATGATCGTCGGCCAGCGCGCGATGGTAGCCTGATCCATCATAGCGATAGGGGCATACAATACGTGTCGATCCGCTATAGCGAGCGTTTGGCAGAAGCCGGCGTTGAGGCTTCGGCGGGTAGCGTAGGTGACTCCTATTATAATGCCCTGGCCGAAATCATTAATGGTTTGTATAAAGCCGAGGTGATTCACCGGCCGGCAATCCTGGAAAAATCGTGAAGCCGTGGAGCCGGCTACTTTGACCTGGGTCGATTGGTTTAATCAACGCCGTTTGCTGGGTCCGATTGGCAATATCCCTCCGGCTGAAGCCGAAAAAAGGTATTATCAACAACTTTCCGAGTCGGCGCTTGCAGCATGACTCACAACCAGTGGCCTCCGGGAAAACCGGGGCGGTTCAAGTTGTCGCGGCATGAGTTGCTTGTCTTTTAACTGAAAAATTCAATCAATGAGGCGATACAACTAATTTTCAGAGCCGGGCAAAATGGCGACAGTCCCTAATTTTGTTCAATCAACCACCGTCTAATGTGCGGGTCGCTCATTCGCCACAAGACATGATCGATAAAGTAGTGGTGGATGTTGATAAAGAGAGTGGTGGTCAAAAAACAATAGGCGATGCCATGCGTAGCCTGTGTATTAGCCATATCCAGACTGTGCGGAAAATACTCGAAAATCAGCCAGCCGCCGGCCAGCAATCCCAAAACGATGGCGGTTGCCGCGATGCCTTGATTCGCTTGATGTTTGAGGCGATTATTTTCCAGTGTGTGCACAAACGCCAGATATTGCAGAGAATGGAAAAACGGCACCCAGTATCCATAAAAATCGGCCTGACGCGTCCAGGGCAACCACCAAACATAGAGAGCAACACCGGCCACCAAAAACTGTGGGCTAGGTTTCTTACCACTCTGTTGATAGACCTGATATAGCACCACCCCAATGGCTGCCAGTCCCACCAAAACCAAAATTTTGCTTAGCGGCCATAACCAGTCGGGTAAATCCAGTGTCATATAGTGAAAGCCCCAAAATTGAGCTGATGTCTGGCTGATATTGCCACCAATAAAACTCAGCCACCATACCGACAGCAATGCATAACGAATAATGAGTCGCTGGTATTTGGTAAGCGTGTAATGGTCGTAATGGGCATACACCATCATGCAGCCGAAAGTTTGTTTGGTGTAATGCCAGCCGACGGTAAAAAACATCAGGTTGATCAGCAAACCCAACACAAAATCACGCCAGTAAGGCGAGGGGTAGAGTACGCCGACACTAAAACCTTCCGCTTGAATATGGTGAACGAACCGTTCCCATGCACTACCGGCAATTTCTTTGTCAAAATTCATATAGCCGACAATGATCACAAGCAGCAACAAGCTAGGCACTAACAATAGCGCCAGGGGGTGTTGTCGAATAAACCTCCCGTTGCGGGTATAGGCAAGTTTGTAGGAGGCTAGGAAATGCGGGTAATTGATGACTAAAGCCAGCGAGGCCGTGATGTAAGGCGTATTGTTAAAATAAGGTTTTATGGCGGGATGATCATGGTCGAATTGTAAAACCGTCATGATCAGCCAAAGCAGCAGACTGGCTCCGCCGAGTAACCAAAAATCTAGTGTTCGAGTTGTAAGTGATTTATTATTCATTTTTTGAACCCTGATGATGAACAGTTATCGAGCGGCAAACATCCTGGGATTTCGTTGTTACCACCGTTGCGGCAACCCCTTGTCGTACACATTTCGCGATGCCGTCATCACCGTTCCGGCAATGACATTAACATACATATTAGACTGTTTTTTAAGATGAGTTTTGCGATGATCGTACATCATCGTCGTGGCGTTGCCGGCATGATCTAGCCACGCCAGCATCTTTGCGATATCAAAAACCGGGGAAGGCCTCGTAATCGTTCAATCGTAATATTAATCGAACGCACGCGCCCAAGCAGCATGCTTGGGCGCGAGTGAAACCCAGGATTGAGTGAATTGTTTACTGCGTCAATTTCTTATACTTAATCCGATGCGGATTATCCGCATCACTGCCCAAACGGCGGTGTCTGTCGGCCTCGTAATCCTGATAGTTGCCTTCAAACCAAACCACCTGGCTGTCCCCCTCGAATGCAAGCATGTGCGTCGCGATCCGGTCCAAAAACCAGCGGTCGTGCGAAATGACTACCGCGCAGCCGGGAAACGCCAATAAAGCCTCTTCGAGCGCGCGCAGGGTCTCGACGTCGAGATCGTTGGTCGGCTCGTCAAGCAGCAGCACGTTGCCGCCGCTTTTCAACAGCTTGGCCAGATGCACCCGGTTGCGCTCGCCGCCGGACAAATCCCCTATTCTTTTCTGCTGATCCGCGCCTTTGAAGTTGAAACGGCCGACATAGGCGCGCGACGGCGTCTCATATTTACCGACCGTGATGATGTCCAGTCCGTCCGAGATTTCTTCGAACACGGTATTGTTCGGATTCATGTCGTCGCGGAGCTGATCGACATAGGATAATTGCACCGTTTGACCCATCGTCAACGCGCCCGAATCCGGCTGTTCGATGCCGGCCATCATTCGAAACAAGGTCGTTTTACCGGCCCCGTTCGGTCCGATGATGCCAACGATGCCGCCGGGCGGCAGTTTGAAGCTCAGATCGCTAATCAACAGCCGATCGCCGAATCCCTTGCTGATATTATCGGCATGAATCACCACGTCGCCGAGACGCGGCCCTGGCGGAATGTAGATTTCCTGAGTTTCGTTTCGTTTTTGCACTTCGACCGATGACAATTCCTCAAACCGCGCGAGACGCGCCTTGCTTTTCGCATGGCGGCCTTTCGGGTTCGATCGCACCCACTCCAGCTCGGCCTTCATCGTTTTTTGGCGGGAAGATTCCTGTCTTTCTTCCTGTTCCAGCCGTTTTTCTTTCTGTTCCAGCCAGCTTGAATAATTGCCTTCCCATGGAATGCCCGCGCCGCGATCGAGCTCCAAAATCCAGCCGGCGACATTGTCTAAAAAGTAACGATCATGCGTGACTGCAACCACGGTGCCCGGATAATCATGCAGGAAACGCTCCAGCCAGGCGACAGATTCGGCATCCAAATGGTTGGTCGGCTCGTCCAGCAGCAGCATGTCCGGATTCGACAGCAACAGACGGCAGAGCGCGACCCGGCGCTTCTCACCGCCGGACAATTTCGTCACGTCGGCGTCCCAGTCCGGCAGGCGCAAGGCATCGGCGGCAACTTCGAGACGGCGGTCAAGATTATGGCCGTCGCACGCATTGATGATGTCTTCCAGACGCGCCTGATCGGCAGCCAGTTTATCGAAATCGGCATCGGGCAGCGCGTAGGCGGCGTAAACGGCATCCAATTCGGCCAGCGTCGCCTTGATGTGAGCAACCGCTTCCTCGACATTGCCGCGCACGCTTTTAATCGGGTCCAGTTGCGGCTCCTGCGGCAGATAACCGATATGAATTCCCTTTTGCGGAACCGCCTCGCCTTCGATTTCCTTATCGATTCCGGCCATGATTTTCAGAAGCGTCGATTTACCCGAGCCGTTCAGACCCAAAACGCCGATCTTCGCGCCGGGAAAGAAGGACAGCGAGATGTCCTTCAGAATGTATTTCTTGGGCGGAACGATTTTCCCGACCCGATTCATTGAATAGATGTATTGCGCCATTTTGTTATGAACATGCAAGTTATGGGATGTGATTCGCCGCGAATTATCCCATGTTTTCTCGCGGAGAGGTAACCCAACAGGCCCATAAACTACTTAAATATGCCAGTATACGATCACCCCTTAAAGAAATTGACAAGAAACATCTCATTTTCAAAGCCTTAACAAGAAAAAATCGAAAATCGCAAAAAATCCGGCATGGAAGCATTAAGCAAAAAACCCGCCATTAATGAAAAAGAATGTTCGATAGGGTTTTTCATTAATGAAAATTGATGATATACTTTCCGCCTATGAGTTGGATGCTGTGTAAGAACAGTGAGTTTTCAATGTGATTAGGGAGAGAGGCTATGCTTATCTTGACTCGTCGAGTAGGTGAGACATTAATGATAGGTGATGAAGTAACCGTCACAGTTCTTGGAGTCAAAGGGAATCAAGTACGGATCGGTGTAAACGCACCTAAAGAAGTCTCGGTTCACAGGGAAGAGATTTACGAACGCATTAAAAAAGAACAAGCTGATTCCACAGACACAGACAGCTCAAAGTAAAAACCAATCCGGAGGGATGGCCGAGAGGCTGAAGGCGCTCCCCTGCTAAGGGAGTATGGGCCTATAAAGCCCATCGAGGGTTCGAATCCCTCTCTCTCCGCCATGTTTTCAAACTGCTCATAAAAAATTAAAAGGAATTGTTGACAACGAAAAAAAATTAAAGGATAATGAGCGGCTCAATTAGGCGCCCGTAGCTCAGCTGGATAGAGTACTCGGCTACGAACCGAGCGGTCGGGAGTTCGAATCTCTCCGGGCGCGCCAATCAATAAGTATATCGACATATCATTCCCCTGTAGCTCAGTCGGTAGAGCAGGTGACTGTTAATCACCGGGTCGGCGGTTCGAGCCCGTCCGGGGGAGCCAAATAAATCAAAGGCTTAGCTGTTTTTTTCAGCTAAGCCTTTTTTATTTCCTGTGTAATTTTGGTGTAATCACGTCAAAATTATTCAAAAAACGTTTCTCGTCACAATCCCCCCGTTCAGCTCCAATTTCTCGATGGATTAAGAGTTTTTTCGATATCTTTCCTGAAGCTTGTCCATTGCGGCTCCGATATGCTCGCCATTTTGATGAGAATAACGAACCACCATCTGCAAAGTCTTGTGCCCACTAATCCGCTGCACAGTTGGTAAATCCACACCAGCTTGAACCAAATGCGTTATGGCGGTATGGCGCAACGTATGACGCACAACTTGCTCCACATCGAGATCAGCGGCTTGCACAACACGCCGAAACGGTTTTTCAATGGAAATGGTGTGCCCTGCTTTGGAATCAGCGGGGAACAGCCACTCTTGACTTTGATGGGCACTTTCTAAATAACCGCTTAGAAATTTTGCAAGATTCTGCGTCATTGGCTGCTCCCTGGCTCCCGCCTTTGCCTTGGGAATGTAGATGATACGCCGTGCTACGTCTATATGCTCAAGGCGAATAGAAAGGATTTCCATTTTTCGCATTGAAGTTTCCAAACCGATAACGATGAACGGGTAGATATAGGGATTTTGATCATATCGAGCCGCCTCCAACAAACGGTCTATTTGATCAGTTGTTAAATAGGTTATCCTGGCGTTCCCTTCTTTCAGTCGCTTAATTTGAGCCGGCTTGTGATCCAGCCATTTCCATTCAACAGCCTTGGTAAATAAATGCGACAAGTCCGCAAGCTCACGATTTACCGTGCCCGGCTTTGCACCAGATTCCAGTCTTGCTTTTTTATATCGCTCCACTTCAAAACTAGTGATAGCTGCCAACGGCTTGTCTTTAAAAAAACCGGAAAGATGCACTCGCAACTGGTGGCGTTTTTTCGGTAAATTCTTTCCGCCCTCCTCCTCCAGTTTTTCAAGATATTTTTCTGCGGCTTGAGTGAAACCAAGCACAACTTTCCGCCCTTTGGGCAAATTCAATCGACCCTGCCTGGCATCAGTTCGCGCTTGCTCGACAAATTGCTCTGCCTGCTCCCGCGTTACCCCATCGCTTTCTTTACCAATCACACGGTGTATTCGTTGCCCGTCCACCATGATATTAACAGAGTAACGTCCATCTCCATTTGATAGCCGTTCGAATGTAATACCGTGTTCTTGAAGTTTTTCGCCTGCCTTGAGCTTGCGTGCATTTGTTCTGGTCAGCGTAGAAAATTTAAGCGCCATTATTGCCCCCCCCCTAAAACGGAATATCGTCATCGAAGTCGGTATTGTTATTTGTAGAAAAATTCCCCTTGCCCGGCTGTTTTTTTAGCCAAAATGACAATGGTTGAATGGTGCGCTCCATGATTTGAAGCAAATCTTTATGCTGCAAGTCGCCGTTGATACAATCCCATAGAGAACCCCACAGCGCCCGTACAGCTGGATAAATTGGCTTGCCATCCAATAATAAGCTCCATGTTTGCTCATCTTTTTCCCCTGGAATGGCCATATCTAATTCCTTAATTAGCTTCCAAAGTCTTTGTTCTTCATGGGTCAGCAGCTCCGGGTATGACATGGCTAATTTACAAAATCTGTCTGCCTCGTCCACATCCCAAAGCGTATTAATTTCATCATGCACTGTTAGCGAAGGATCGCCGTTGTATCCCGAGCCATGATAAATCTCCACCCTGTTCAGGCTGTCTTCTATCGCCCATTCGATAAAGCTAGATAACGTTCTTCGCTGTTTGCGCGCAGCTAGTTCAGCCAGATAGCGTAATTTTGGATCAAGCCTAACAGTTACGGTTTCGGACCGTGATAATTTGCCGCCACTGGCTTTTTTGGTTTCTTTTTCACTCATGTCATCCCCTTCGTAGTTTCCAAAAACTTCTGATTTATTCTATACGCACATGTGTTCTATTGCAATACATAGAATGTGATATTATTATTGTGCTTTCAATGGATGCATAAGGAATTTTTGATGACAAATAGTGTTTCAGCTATACAAATTCGCCTTTATCCCGATGGCCGCATGTGCGCCAAAGATGCATCGGAGTATGTCGGTCTCAGCGAGAAGACATTGGCTATGATGCGATGCAAAGGCACAGGTCCACGTTTCATCAAAAGAGGACGAATTTTTTATTTCAAAACGGATTTGGACGAATGGCTTGCAAGAGGCGCGGCAGTGAGCACCGCCCAATGCGGCAAGCAAAACGGGTAATTAGTTTGGCCGGCAAAAAAACATCTATTGCCTACTAACAACCTATCTCATAGCTGCCCATGCAGAGCCAATTGATCTTCGATAAAGCCCTAGCCGAAAAACACCTTTCGCTATTAGATGAAACCGCTGAACAGTTTTTGTTTTGCGCGTTCGATGACCAAAAAGAACGTAAAAACCCGGCGTTGACTTATATGCTGTTTTCCTCGTTGGATACCGCCTTACCCCAATTGGAAAAGCTCAACCGCCAAGGAGCGGGAATTTTTGTTTGCGTCAACCAGACGCACGGAAAAAAACGCAAAACCGACGATATTAACCGCCTACGCGCCTTGTGGATTGAAGCTGATCGACCCGGCGCTAAGCTTCCCCAACTCGATCCGCACTTTATTATCGAATCCTCACCAGGAAAAAGGCATTACTACTTTTTGCTGGATGACGCACCGTTGAAAATCGGGATATGGGAGACGGTACAACAACGACTGGTTGACGATCATGGAAGCGATCCGAATGCAAAAGACCGTTCGCGGGTATTGCGTCTTGCCGGGAGCTATCACATGAAAAACCCCGAGCAGCCGCATTTGGTAAGGATCGTTCAAGAATCTGGTGGTTTGCCTTATTCATGGCAAACCGTCGTAAGGGTATTACCTCCTGTTCAGCGTCAAGACCCCAAGCCGATTTTGGAACCCGTCGACCGACAGAAATTGCCGGATATCAAAGCAGCGCTTCGCTATCTTGACCCTGATTGCGATTATCAAGATTGGCTTAATATCGGCATGGCTATCCATCACGCTTGTAAAGGTGGCCAAGCCGGTTTTGATGCATGGGACCAATGGAGTGCAGGCGGTTTGTTGTATAAATGCGGCGAAACGGCTTACCGTTGGAATACGTTTCACACCCAAGGCAATGCCAACGGTCAAGTGACAGCCAACACCTTGTTTAAAAAAGCGCAACAAGGTGGCTGGAACAATCAAATTACGCCACAAGATGCCGGATTGCCTGGCAGTTTCCATTTGGTTAATGTCGATAAATTGCCGGTTTCTGAAACCTGCAAAATGCATATCAGGGACGGGGGCGAATCGAGGCCGCTGCTTAATGAGCTGATGAATAGCAAAGTCAGCGAGGCCAATATCCTCTCGATATTGCTGGATCAGCGCAACGCTATCGCCGTAAATGCGCTGGAGGATGCGGAACAGTTATTGCAATCTGCAAAAACCGAACGCGACAAACCGATTGCCGATGCTATTGCATTATTCGCCGCTTGGGATAAAAAGGACTTAGGCTTCCCTTTTGAACCTGAAGCGCTGGATGCGCTACAGCTTCTTAAAGAACATGCGATCAGCGATTACGAGCGTATCAAAGGCGAAATGCGCCAAGCCAAAGTCAGCTTGCGAGAACTGGACAAGGCGGTAAATGCGCACCGGCAAAACAAAACCCTTAACGCCATTGCCGACGGCACCCATCCCCGGCAAAGCCCTCAAAAACTGGATGCTTGGCCGTACACCATCGAAAACCAAGCGATAACGTGGAATAAGACCACGGAAAGCGGCACGATTGTCCCGGTTGAACTATGCAATTTCACCGCGACCATTCAACGCCAAATCATTCATGACGACGGCGCGGAAGAGCGCGGTGCTTTCGATATTGCCGGTAAACTACGTGGCGGCAAACATCTGCCCACCATCAATGTGCCGTTGGTTAAATTCGGCGGCATGACATGGATAACCGCCAACTGGGGCAACGAGCCGATTGTCTATGCCGGGCAAACCGTCAAAGACCATTTACGTTGCGCGATTCAAAAATTGTCCGGCAATGTCGAGCGTGTCACCGTCTACGGGCATATCGGCTGGAAAAAGATCGAAGGACAATGGCGCTACCTGCATCATGGCGGCGCATTAGGGGCTGATGATAATTTGGACAGCATCAGCGTCGATGTGGATGGCGGCGGCGCGATGCATCTCTATCGATTCCCATTATCTGGAATCAACGCCATTGCTGCCATCCAAGCCAGCCTTAAATTGTTGAATGCTGTACCGGATATTCCCGAAATCGGTTACCTGCTGCTGGCGACCACTTACCGTACACCCACCTACCAATGCCACCGGATCGATCAAGTTACCTACCTATCCGGCAAAACCGGCGCTGGCAAGTCGGAATTGACTGCATTGATGCTCGCGCATTTTGGTGAATTCAGCGCGCGCGATTTCCCGGCCAACTGGGAAGACTCGCCGACCGATTTGGAAATGAAAGCGCACCATGCGAAAGACAGCTTGTTTGTAATCGACGATTTTAAGCCTGTCGGCGGCAAGTCTGGCGTGGAAAAGTTACACGCCAAGGCGGATCGTATTTTGCGCGGCGCGGGCAACCAAGCCGGACGCGGGCGGCGGAGCGCAACCCTGGAAGCCCGACCCGCCTATTATCCGCGTGGTTTTATCGTATCCACCGGTGAGGATATACCCCGTGGCGAATCACTTAGGGCAAGGATGGTCATCGCGGAAGTCAAAAAAGGCGACATCGATTTTGCTGTGATTACCGAATTACAACAGGCCGCTGCCAATGGTTTGTTGCAAACAGCCATGCGCGGGTTCATCCAATGGCTTGCGCCGCAAATCGATACCTTGTCATCCCACTTAAAGACAACCATCGCCGATTATCGGCAACGCGACAATCTGCAATTTAGTCATCGCCGTGGCGTAGACAATTTCGCCAATTTAATGATTGGCTTAACCTTGTTTGCGGATTATGCGCTGCAAAACGGCGCTATCACGCCGGATCAACACCATGACTTGCTCAAAAACGGCGAAACGCACCTTTCCAAATTGATGGACAAACAGGGCGAGTTCCTAAACGACTGCGACGAAGTGAGCCGTTTCTTGAACCTGCTCAGGACGGCGTTCAATACAGGACGTGCCCATATTTCAGCACGGGACAATGGCCCGCCGTTCAGCGCCACAGCGCATTATTGGGGGTGGAAAACCATAGAAGACAACTTTGAAGGCAAACGGCTACAACCACAGGGTGACCGTATCGGCTGGCTGCTGGATGATTATATATGCCTTGATCCCGACGCCGCCTTTTCGACGGTGCAACGCCTAGCCAGTGATCAGCATCAACCGTTTGAAGTCACTCAACGCACGCTCTGGCGGCGCTTGCGCGACAAAGGCTTGCTGGTGGTCAACCAAGAGAACGCCAAAAACGAATCGCGGCATACCGTCAAGCGTTCGATTGCGGGGAAAAAGCAAAATGTCATCCAGTTAGCGTTGGCTGCGCTAGATGAAAGCGAAGGTTCCCAGAGTTCCCGAAACGAGACAGAAAACAATGCGGCAGAGCTAAGCGGCAATTTCCCGTGGGAAAGCATCATGGAAGCCGAACCGCAGTAACCGCAAATAGGTTTATAAAGTACGGGATGCATAAAGCCAACCAAACCGGGAACTCTGGGAACCTTTATTTGCTGCCGCCGTTTGTGTGCCTTGCGGCCTGCTTGGGCGGAGTCTTTTAATGTTTTCGACTGGGAACTGTGCTTTCAGAACTGGGAACGGTTCCCGTTTTAAAAGGACGGGTTCCCGGTAATTTTTCCAAGGGGCTCCCTTCGCTATGACCCCATGCCGCACCCGATAAGGGCAATGGGCAGGGTTCCCAGAGTTCCCGGTTTGGTCAACGATATGGCCACTCGGTTTTCACCAAATAGTTACAGAACTTAATCTAGGGTAAAGATATTCCAATGGCAAAACGCAAACAACAAACGTTTATCAAAGGCAGCGCCACCCATCGCCGCACCGAAGGCGATTATATGTCCGCACTCTTGGAAACCGTCACGCTGGAGGATTGGCAAGAAGTAGTCAGTAGTGCTCTTGCAGCCGCCAAACAAGGCGATGCTCAGGCGCGCGCTTGGCTGGCGCAATATCTAGTCGGCAAACCTGTTGGGAAAGCCCCGACGCCTTTAACTGTGGTGGTTCAACAACTCAATGGTGACAATCCGCTGATAAATCGGCTGGCAAATCCGGTCATAGACCAGTATAAATACCCTGATTCACACCGAAATGATGCTTGGGAAGCGCAAATAAAGGCGCTTGTGGCCGCAGAATTGGCGCAAAAAATACCAGACTTGGAAACCACCCAAAAGCCAGATTCGGCAAGGGTTACAGCCAATTTTGATAGTGAACAGAACGGTTAATTTGGCTAATGATTTCGGAAAATATTTTTTGGAGAAAACTTTGAATCAGCCCCTGAAGATTATTTACAACATCCTGCCTGAATTTGGCGGAGCTTATGGCTGGATAAAAAGAAATGGTGATGAAGGCAATGGCGTTGGCCCTTGTATTGGCTATTCAAGCGGCTGGTATGGCGATCATCCAGTTTCGCAAGAACTTCAAGATCATTTTTCCGAGTGGCAAATGAAGTTTGAACGCGAAGTTTCGGTATGGGGCAATGAGGAGGCGTTTGATTGGTCAACGTTTCACGAAGTAGGCTTGGAATTATGCGTTCGACTTAAACAGGAAATTGGCTATGCCGCCCGAATCATTTACCAAAAAGCAGGTGAAGACCCAAATTGTGACGTCGAAAATCGGCTGGAGGTTCTTGAAGACGGCAACTACTTGGTTATAAAGCGCAGGCGTGAACTTGGATTCGCCTTCGAAAATAAGTGAAGTGTTAATAATTTTGGAATACGACAATGGGCGGATTCGGTAGCGGCAGGAAATTTGGGGCGGATTGCACGGAAGATTGCCGCTCGATTGATATAAGGCGCTGGCAGCGGGAAGGCTATTTGACGCCCGGACAATACTTGGATTGGCAATGGCTGCGCAACGGTGAAAGAGTCGCCGCGATTGGCGTCAAAGTTGAAAGCGGCCAGTTACGTTTGATTTATTCTTATCACAGGAATGGCGACGAATGGGAAAGCCTGGATTATCCGGTCAGATTGCAAACGACTGCCTGTAATTATGGTGGGCTGCGCTATTGGTTCACTTGCCCGGCGGTTGGATGCGGTCGGCGTGTGGCAGTGCTGTACCTGGGTGGCAAATATTTTGCTTGCCGCCATTGCTACCGTCTTGCGTATAAAAGCCAACGGGAAACGGCAGACGATAGAGCGAGCCGTAGGGCGGACAAGATCAGGGACAAGCTGGGTTGGCATCGCGGCATCCTCAACTTGCCGGGCGGCAAGCCAAAAGGGATGCATTGGAAAACCTATTACCGATTGTTCGCCAAGCACAACGAGCATTCAGATCGGGCGCTGGTCGGGATTGCTGCGAAATTAGGGATGTTGAATGATAGGCTAGCGAATATACAAAGCAACATGTGACCAGCGCCAGTTAGCCAAAGGCAGCAATAAAGTCCAGACATTAAAAACGCTGATAGCCTGGAGTCTACTTTAAAGCTATAATTTACAGCCGAATTCGGCTTAAGTACCGTCCACGAGAAATTCAATTTCAACCATCAAAATCCGAGAGGTGGATCATGACAACGGCAAATTCGCACATGAAACGCCTGTAAGTGAGTTACAGACGGTCGGCTAAAGCCCAAAATATATTCAGTTCCTGCTTCCCGATTGGTGGGTTAATGAAATAGCCGATGCACCAGCAGGCTTACCGCACTCGCTAAAATTAGACGGTAGACGGTTTAAAGAAGATGAAATTACTTTACTACAACCCCATCTTATGGAAATACCGACTAGCCGCACTCGTCAATGATGTCTATTAACACGAGTAATATCGACTTAGTAATCCAATACTCGCTCTTAGCGGCGGGCGATGAGGACGATTGTTTTGATCGGCAGCTCGGCCCCATTCACATCATCAAATACGTTTATCTGGCAGACCTGAGTTTCGCTAGATCGAACAATGGGCAGTCTTTTACCGGCATTGACTGGCAATTTTACAAATTCGGCCCGTGGTCTCAAGCAGTTCATGCCCGAATAGAACCCGCGCTTAACGCCATTCATGCAAACAGAAAGCAATTTGCTAGCGACTATGACGACAAAGAAGATTGGGTAAGGTGGGACTTACATGACGACAGATTATTAGACGAGAAACGGCGCGCTCTTCCTTCTTCTATCACGATGCACTTGAAGCCTATTATCCATAAGTTCGGAAAAGACACGCCAAGCCTATTGGATTACGTTTACAAAACAAGACCAATGCTGTCTGCGGCTCCGAACGAGCGCCTAGACCTCTCGCTTGCAGTTGATAACACGCCAAAAGCTGATGAATGCCCCCAGACGCTTCGAATGGATCAACTTTCCAACAAGAAGAAAAAAGAGTTGCGGCAAAAAATGGCTGGTTTGCGTGAATTGCACAAAAAGAAAAAATCGGAAGCGCCCAAGCTGATAAACCCAGTGATTAATCCTCGATATGACGATGTTTATGCAGCGGGTATCGCTTGGTTGGAATCACTAGGTGACGAACCCTTTTCTCCCCGCACCATCACGGCGGAATTTTCGAGCGATGTCTGGAAGTCGGCCACTAGGAAAGGTGAAGATGTTTCCTGAGGATAGCCTGCAATCCATCATACAACCCAGCGACTGGTGGGTAAAAAACGAAAACAAGAAACTATGCAGGGGTGCCCTTGTTATCACGTTTTCGCCTCATGTAGACCAAATACCCTATACATTCGAGCCTGTCGGGCGTAACGCAGCCACTGAACACCACTCGGCGACCGTTAAGGTCTCGCCACTGAAAGTTGACCGGCCGCTGAGCCAAGTCAGTCTCCCTGTCGCGGCCATGACTTTGCACGAAAAAGAAGTCTGGGCCGCGTACCGCGCCAAGAAAAGGCCATCCTTGGTTTTTAGTTCTGAGACCATTCCCGTTGATAAAGCCCTCACTCGTGGCAAGCCCAACCATGCCACCGCCCCAACGTTTCTGGCCGCACCTTATTACGGCATTGATCAAAATGGCAAACGCGCCGGATATAGCCCAGAGTTTATTGAAAGGGTTCGCCATTGCGAATATCCGCAATTCCATTGGGACAAGTTGCCCATTTCCGGCGCTGAGGAATCATTGCTCCGCTTGGATCATCTCCAACCGTTTGGTGCACATCACGATTCTTACAAAATTTTGGATTATAGGTTAAGCGATGATGCGATGGATATTCTTGACGATTTACTTCGCTGGCTAATCTGGGGAGGCGTGGCCGAAGACAGCATGATTTTGGCTTACCGGGAACTAATTGACTCCACTTTTTAATACCTAATACTGTACGGCTCTTGAACGATCCCTGCCGTAAATCCCACTTTGTATAAAGGACTAAATCCAATCCATGCCTTTACTCGATTGGCTCAACAAAGCCGAAGCCGTGCGCGCCGCGCAAAAAGTGCCTTACCGTTTACTTGAAGCGGTGCCGGAACTAGGCGCGGGCGATCCCAATAGCGAAAATATGTTAATTCAAGGCGACAACCTGCAAGCCTTGAAAGCCCTGCTGCCGCTGTATGCCGGTAAGGTGAAATGCATCTACATCGACCCGCCTTACAATACCCGCTCGGCGTTCACGCATTACGACGACAACCTGGAGCATTCCTTGTGGTTGAGCCTGATGTATCCGCGTCTTGAATTATTACGGGAACTGCTGGCGGAAGATGGCAGTATCTGGGTGTCCATCGACGACAACGAAGCGCATTATTTGAAGGTGATGATGGATGAGGTGTTCGGAAGAAATAATTTTATTGTTGATGTTTCATGGAAAAAACGAGATGGCGCACCAAATGATAGAAAAATAGGCGCCACTCATGAACATATATTGGTTTGGGCAAAATCGAAATCAAGTGACTCGAAGAAAACCAAAGCTGAAGAATCCTTTAATTTAATGCCGAGAACTGAGAAGGCTGATTCCCAATATCAAGAATTTGATGAACCAATCGGTCGTGATCCCCGAGGCGCATTCAGAAAGATCGATACTACAGCGAATGGTAAAGGCGGTCGATTTGTAGAAAGCCTCTATTATCCAATAACTAATCCATATACAGGCGAAGAAGTCTGGCCTCGTCAAGGAACTTGTTGGCGACATAATAGGGAAGAAATGATGCGTCTACAAAATGAGAATAGACTATTTTGGGGGGCAAAGGGAACTGCTAAAACACCGATGAGAAAACTTTTCAAATTCGAAGCAAAGCAAGGAATGACAACCCCGTCAATTTGGGATGATACTGGATTCAATCAGCATGCAAGCGCAGAAATAGAAAAGTTATTTGGTGAAAAAGCGGCTTTTGAAACTCCGAAACCCGAAGCGCTGTTATTTAGAATAATTCATATAGCCACAAACCCAAATGATTTGATCTTGGACTCTTTCTTAGGCTCCGGCACCACTGTTGCCGTAGCCCACAAAATGCAGCGCCGCTACATCGGCATCGAAATGGGCGAACACGCGCAAACCCATTGCCAGACGCGCCTGAAAAAAGTTGTCGAAGGCGAACAGGGTGGCATTTCCAAAGCCGTCAACTGGCAAGGGGGCAGCGGCTTCCATTTTTTCCGCTTGGGTGAGCCGATTTTTGACGAATACGGTTCCATCCATCATAACGTACGTTTCGCGTCTTTGGCGGCCCATATCTGGTTTTGCGAAACCCGTATACCACTGGCAAAAACTGCCGATTCGCCGTTGCTGGGCATCCATGACGATACCGCCTATTATCTGCTGTACAACGGTATTCTCGGCGACCGCAGGCCGCAAAGCGGCAATGTGCTGACGCAAGCCGTGCTGGACAGCTTGCCGCCGCATACCGGGCGCAAAATCATTTACGGCGAAGCCAGCCGTTTCGGTAAGGCACGGCTGGAGGCCGAAAATATCGTATTCAAGCAAATTCCGGCGGTGTGATGTTTGCGTTAAAGGATTATCAAACCCGCGCCTTGACGGCGTTGTCGCAATTCCTGAGCGCCGCGCGAAGCGGCCCGGTTGCCGAAGCGTTCAAGCAAAGTTATCTCGATCAGGGCTTACCGCCCGTTCCCTACCGGCATTACGATTTCGGCGAACTGCCTTATGTGTGTTTACGCTTGCCGACCGGCGGCGGCAAGACCGTACTGGCTTCTTATGCCGTGAGCGTGGCGCAAAAAGCCTATCTGGAACAGGATTACCCGGTGGTGTTATGGCTGGTGCCGACCAACACGATCCGCGAACAAACGTTGGAGGCCTTGAAAACCGTCGGACATCCATACCGTCAAGCATTGGAAAACGAATTCGGGCTGGACCGGTTACGGGTGTTTGATGTCGGCGAAGTGACTCAAATTCGCCGCCAAGACATAGGCCGCAAAACCTTGGTTATCGTCGGTACATTGGCTGCGTTGCGCGTGGAAGATACCAGCGGGCGTAAAGTATATGTGCATCATGAGGACTTCGAACCGCATTTTGTCGGCGTTGCTGACCCGGAACAGCGTTTGGAACGCATCAGCGAAAAGGATTTGCAGGAAAACGGTTTACGCCGTGAGGACATCGACAAGATCAAAGCCTCGTTTGCTAATTTGCTGGCCTTGCATCAGCCGTTGGTAATTATGGACGAGGCGCACAACGCCCGGACAAAACTGACCTTCGACACCTTGAAACGCCTGCATCCCGCTTGCATTATCGAGTTCACCGCGACACCCGATAACAGCCAGACATCCTCATCTAATGTGCTGTATCGCTGTTCGGCTTCGGAACTCAAAGCCGAGCACATGATTAAGCTGCCGATCGTGTTGACCGAGCATAAGGACTGGCAAGCGGCGGTGCGCGATGCGGTGTTGACCAGCAAGAAGCTGGCTTTGGAGGCGCACAAGGAAAGCGATTTTATCCGGCCTATCGTGCTGTTCCAGGCCGAAGCGAAAAACGGTGCAGTAACCGTTGAAGTGTTGAAGGCGCATTTGGTTGAGCAACTGCATATCGACGAACGAGAAATAGCGATAGCGACCGGCAAGCAACGCGAGTTGGATGGTTTAAACCTGTTTTCTAGGGCTTGCCCGATCAAATACATCATCACCATTGAAGCCTTGAAGGAAGGCTGGGACTGTTCGTTTGCCTATGTGTTTTGTTCGGTCAAGGACGTTAAATCCAGCAAGGATGCCGAACAGTTGCTGGGGCGAGTGCTCAGGATGCCTTATGCCAAGCGGCGCAATAGCGAAGCGTTGAACCGGGCGTATGCGCATTTGGCCTCCCCGGATTTTTCGATTGTCGCCAAGCAGCTTACCGACAAGCTGATCGACATGGGGTTTGAGGCGTTGGAAGTTGCCGAAAACTTGCTGCAAGGTAACCCAAACCAGAAAGACATATTTGAAGGCGAAGAGAGTGATCCAGCGCCGCAGATTGAACCGACCTTGCGTTTTGAAATGAAAACCAAGCCTGAGTTGCCGCCGGAGGCGGCGACAAATGTGGTGGTGACGACTACGCCGCAGAATACCTTTAGCGTTGAGATTAAAGGCGAAGTGTCCCCGGAAACCAAAGCGCAATTGCTCAAGACGGTGGCCGGCACACAAAAGCAACAATTCAGTGCGCAAATTGAGCTGCATAACCAACGGGTAATTGTGGCGCGCGTACCGTCGCAGCGGGGTGAAGTGTTTGCGCCGTTGCCGCAACTATGCTGGAAACAGGATGATTTTTGGCACTTGCTCGATAGCGATGCCTTCATGCATTGGCGCGGTGAATGGTCATTGCTGGACTATCCTGCAGAATTGTCGAATTTCAAACTGGCGCAGACCGAACATACTTTTGAAGTGGATATGGCCGGTAAAAAGCTGGTGTATCGCTTGGCTGATCAAAACCAAGCGTACAACCTGGATTGGGTGGAAAGTGGCTACACCGAAAACGATTTGTTATTCTGGCTAGAACCTCAGGTACGACAAATCGGTTTGATTCCAGCGCAGTTACGCGCTTTTTTAACCAAATTGATTGCCAACCTAACCAAGTCGCAAGGTTTGCCGCTTACCGGCTTGGTGCGTAGTAAGTATGCGCTGGCGCGGGCGGTACGCGAACAGATTGAATCATATCGGAAACAAGCAGCTGACAAGGGCTTTCAGCATGCGTTGTTTGAGGAAAACAACAACTTGGAAACGCGATTTGACCATGTGTGTGAATTTTCGCCAGGCTATTACCCGGCCCGACCGCCTTTTTATGAAGGCCGCTATCAATTTTCCAAGCATTTCTATTCAGTGATTGAGGATTTGAAAGAAAGCGGCGAAGAATTTGAATGCGCCAAATTGATCGACAGTCATCCAAAAGTAAAGTTTTGGATTAGGAATTTGATCAATCGGGACGGCGTGGCGTTTCGTCTACCCTTAGCAAAAGGCTGGTTTTACCCAGATTTTGTAGCCGAATTGGTCGATGGTCGGTTGTTGGTCGTTGAGTACAAAGGCAAGGTGTATGCGACCAATGACGACTCCAGGGAGAAGCGGGCAGTTGGCGAATTGTGGGCACGGAAAAGCTGCGGCAAATGCTTGTTTTTAATGGCGGAAGCGAAAAACACACAAGGGAAAGGTGTTTTTCAGCAGATTGATGAACTGATTGGTTTGTAAATCTCTATTGCAAAATCACACATAACTAACCATAATGGTTAACGAATATAAAGCAGCTTATCATCCTGCCTACGAGCTTAACGACATTCGCCAATCCGCCCAGCAAGGCAAATTCCGCTATGAGGGGCGCAAAGTCAACTCGGATATTAGAAATCTTGGCTATACCGGCGAGGATGTGAAACGTTGCATCGCTGGCTTGACTGCCAGTCAATTTCAAAAGTCTTTGCAGTATCAAAATGCCATTTACGATGTCTATATTTGCGATTATGAACAACATGACGATGCTGTTAAAGATCGGATTTATATGAAATTACGTTTGCTGGCAAACGGTGAAATACAGGTCGGTATTGGGTCTTTTCATTTAGCATGAGCGAAGAACTATGAACAAAGCAATTTGCGCGGATTGCGGAGCGGATGCCTTGCAAGCATTCACGGAAATCGAGCAGTTTGACTATAAAGGCCATTTGTTAAGCGCGGAAGTTGAATATTCTGTTTGCGCCAAGTGCGGAGCAGAGGCTATTTTGCCCGATCAAATTAAGCGTAACGATTGCCGCGTGCGCGATGCCTGGCGCAAGGTGGATGGTTTGTTGACCGGCTGCGAGATTGTGGGGTTACGCGCGAAATTGGGACTAACCCAACAACAAGCCGCGCAATATTTTGGCGGCGGCACGAATGCGTTTTCCAAATATGAGCGGGGGGAAGTCATCCAAAGCGCCGCAATGGATAAATTGATGCGTTTGGCGCTGGAAGATCAGCCTGTCGATGTCGGCCAATGGTTAAGCGACCATTCCGGTTTGCATAAAGATGCACCGCAAGCAGGATATGGCAAGGTTATTCCCTTTAAGCCGAAATCCAAGCCTCTATCTTTGATAGCATCGCCTATCGCTGAAAATTATCAAGAATTGAATCATGGATAAAGCATTAATTGCCGAAGCTTCAAAAAAATTGAGGCTTAGAAGTATCATACTTTATGAAGGTAATTTAAAACGCTTTGAGTCTCTGCCTGAAGCGGGTGAGCTGGGGCAACAAATAAAATCAGGCGTAAAAAGCGAAATACTTAGCTATTCGGATGTGGATGAGCAATCGCCTCTTTTTCGGGTATTTACCGATTTAGGGGTTAGAGTGGTGAAGTTGACTGGTGAACCTGAAACCGAACCCGAGCCACTGTTCCAAATCGAAGCTATTTTTCAGATTGATTATGAAATGACTGACACCGTTGAACAAGCAGCATTGGAAGAGTTTGCAAAATACAACGCTGTCCATAATGTATGGCCTTTTTGGAGGCAATACGTGTTTAGCATGGCAAACCAAGCAGGCTTACCCTGCCCCGAAATTCCATTAAACACCTGCTTTCAAAGTCTGGAAAATGATAGTGAAAAGCCTGTGTAATTTTGGTGTAATCATGCTTAGAAGTTGCCATATTTTTTGAGAAAAAATGATATACTTCAAATCCTATTTTATTCGATAATTTTTATGTATATCAAACAATTAAGAAACAAACAGAATTCTATGGAACAGAAGATCCATTTACTGTTAATCACCGGGTCGGCGGTTCGAGCCCGTCCGGGGGAGCCAAATAAAACTAAAGGCCTAGCTAGAAATAGCTAGGCCTTTTTTATTACCTTTTATTTTTGGGCAACCTATTGGCAATTATTAAAAGGAAAAGGAAGTGAGCGGGTTTTGATACGCGCATTTAAAAAATCGGTCTTTTGATCCCGCTGTTTTATATTGGATATCTTATAAGAAAAGCAAAAAGATAACTTCTCTCGTTGTGCCGCCTTGATGAATAAAGATTACTACCGTGTTTTAGGCTTAAGCCATCATGCTGAAGACGTGGTGATTCGTGCCGCGTTTAAGCTGCTGGCTCATCGCTATCATCCCGACAAACGGACGGAAAACCAAGAGCAAGCCAATCAGCGGATGTCGGAAATCAATGAAGCCTACAACCATTTATCCGACTCCTTGCTAAAAGCCCGATACGATCAACAGCATAATAACTTTGCAGATGACTCGGATTTCTATCAAGTCTTAGGGCTGTTAAATAACGTTGACGCCAAGATGATTGATGCTGCCTATAGTGCATTGGCACACAAATACAGTAACTCAACCCAGCCTGCGCTTCGTGAAAAGCGACTGAATGAGATTAATCAAGCCTACCAGATATTAGCAGATACCAAGAAGCGCAAGATTTACGATCTCAAATTTAAAACCCAGTCCTTTTTATTCCAATCACGGCAAAGCTCCGGGCTTAGCCTGTGGAAAATCTATCTAGCTTACAATGTGTCATTCTGGCTCTTAATTGCTGTCATCTTGGGCTTATCGATGTTAATCCATAACTAAAGAAAAGTTAATGCCATGAAGGCTCGCGAACAACCCTCATCTGTTGCAAATAGGCTACATTATTTGCCAGTGATTTGAACCCGCCAGATCAAATTTAGATTTACATAGCTAAGTATCCAGCCGCACTTTCCCCCAAAACTTAAATTTTGCGAAACAGATTTTTCAATCAAAAAAGGTTTCGCCCCCCTCTATTTAGAGTCTACTCAGAAAACACTATCTGTTTGATTTAATAGCTAAATCAGTTATTTTTCGTTGCTGTAAGTGCACGGTTTTTGACCAACCCACGCTTAAATCCGTGCACCCTTTTTGCC
>NZ_JAXUHN010000042.1:0-41602 GCF_035916875.1 Methylomicrobium sp. Wu6 | reverse complement strand
TGGTTTAATGGAGGCAGTTGCACATGCCTGGAAACAAATGGTTTTAACCCAGCGCGCTCAGCTCTGCTCAGGCGTTCGGCTTGTACAGGCCTATGGCTGATTTACTGAGCAAACTCTATTTACCCATTAATGCGGCCACTTCTTCCCGGTTGATCACTTCTTTTTCCTGTAACAAACCGGCCAGTTTTTCGAGCATCGGCCGGTTCAGGGTCAGTATTTCGCGCGCCCGGCTTTCGCCTTCCTCGACCAGCATTTTAATTTCGGCGTCGATCAGGCTTGCTGTGATATCGCTGTAGTTGCGGTATTCGGAGATTTCGGTTTCCAAAAACTGCAATTGCTGGCGTTTGCCGTAAACCAAGGGGCCGAGCTTTTTGCTCATGCCGAGGCTGCAAACCATGTTGCGCGCGATTTCGGTCGCTTTTTCGAGGTCGTTTTGCGCGCCGGTCGAAATGCTGCCTAAAATCGTTTCCTCGGCGATACGGCCGCCGAGCAGAATCGCGATTTGATCCTTCAATTCATCCTCGGTCGAGAGGAATTTTTCTTCGACCGGTAACTGCAAGGTAAAGCCCAAGGCCGAGACGCCGCGTGGAATGATCGAAATCTTATGCACCGGCTGGCCGGTCGGCACGATTTCGGCGACCAGGGCGTGCCCGGCTTCATGATAGGCGACGCGGCGCTTTTCCTCGGCGTTCAGCACGCGGTTTTTCTTTTCGGGGCCGGCCAGAATGCGGTCGATCGCGGCTTCGAAGTCCTGCATTTCGACCTGGGTGTGGCCGCTGCGGGTCGCCATAATCGCGGCTTCGTTCGCGATATTCGCGAGGTCGGCGCCGACCAGGCCGGGGGTGCGTTTGGCTACCACGGAAATGTCGATGTCCTTCGCGAGTGGCATATTATGCGTGTGCAGTTTCAGGATTTCGACGCGATCCCGCAAGTCGGGTTTGTCGACGACGATCTGACGATCGAAACGGCCTGAGCGGAGCAGTGCCTTGTCGAGGATTTCGGGGCGGTTGGTCGCCGCCATCACGACCACGCCGACCGAAGTATCGAAACCGTCCAACTCGGTCAGCAGCTGGTTCAAGGTTTGTTCGCGCTCGTCATGGCCGCCCATCACGGCCGGGCCGCCGCGCGAGCGGCCGATCGCATCGAGCTCGTCGATGAAGATGATGCACGGTGCCTTGTTGCGCGCCTGATCAAACAATTCACGAACACGCGCCGCGCCGACTCCTACGAACAGTTCGATGAATTCTGAGGCGCTGATATTGAAAAAAGGCACCCCCGCCTCGCCGGAAACCGCGCGCGCGAGCAGCGTCTTGCCGGTGCCGGGCTGACCGACCAGCAGCACGCCTTTCGGCATGCGCCCGCCGAGCTTCTGAATTTTTTCCGGGTTTTTCAGGAAATCGATCGATTCGCTGAGTTCCTGTTTGGCGCTGTCGGCGCCGGCCACGTCTTTGAAGGTGATCTTCGGCTGCGTATCCTGATGGATACGGGCTTTGTTGCCGATATTCAGAAAAGACTGCGGGCCCGCGGCGGTCGTGCGGCGGAGTAGCCAGGACCAGATGAATATGAAAATAAACATCGGGATGATCCAGTTGAAAATCAAATTCGACAACCAGTTGTCGCCGCTTCTGACCACGAAATCGACTTTGTTTTTCGCGAGCATTTCGGCAAGATCGGTTTGCCACAGCGGCACGGTCATGAACGGATTTCCCGCGCTTTCGCCGCTTTCTGGCTTGGTCACGCCGCTGATGTAATGTTCAGAAACGACCACCTTGTCGATCTTGCCTTCCTGAACCAACGTCAGAAACTGGCTGAACGGCATTTCACTCTGCCGGACTTCCTGTAAGTTGTTGAACGCGAGCAAAAGCAGGATGAAACCGAGCGCAAAAATGAGGATCTTTTTTTGTTTAGGGTCGATGTCCGGCGCTTTATGAAGATCGACCGGCTGCTTTTGCCGGGTTAACAAGTTCAAAGCGCGCGTCAGCAGATTTTTCAACACATCTAAAATTTGGCTAAAAAGGGCGGTCAGTAATTTCACAAGATCATTTTCGGGTTTTTTCATGAGGGGGTCCTAGGGTGTTTTTTTATCCTGGCAGAGAGGCGCAAGGCCATACATGAAGCCGCAATTTAATCCGAGTAGGATAGCGTATGCGCCAGCGTCCCTTGATTCTATGAAGTCACAATGGGGCGAATCGCCGGGAATCCGCTGATAACGTGACCTACGCCAAATCCTGGTACACAGAAAAATCGGGGGGTTATTGTTGACCAAATCCTCCGCGCAAATTTTCTCTCTCACCTTCCAATACCGCCGCGACTTCGTCATAGCAAATCGTATTCTTATTCGCGGCGAGAATATATCCGGCAAGTTTGGAGACGGCTCGCCAGTTATGATAATCATTAATGAAATTGAATGCCACTCGGTGTAATTGGTTCAATTTTTGGTCGCGTTCCTCGGGATCGGTGGAAAAACTATGCAAATAGTCATTGATCAGCGCCAGGTCGAAGGCGCCGCCGTAATTTTCGAGCGCGGGTGGGTCGACCAGTCGGTGCGTAAAGATTTCGCCATCGGTTTCGGCAATATATTTGGCTTCGGACAAAGGCCCGGCAAGTAGATTGATCACGTCCGCTTCAAACGCATTGAGTAAATCTTCCGGTGTTTGAATCCAGTCTTGACCGGTCTCCATCGGCGGGTGTTGCATAGTGTTCAGCGTTGGCGGCAGTGTATGTAGCAAGCGCCCGCCTTCGATGTAGCCAATATAATTTTCAAATGAGGTTTGAAAGTCCGCACCGTCATCCATGCCGGAGACGTTGAATCTCAGGCTGAATAAGAGGGGAGGAATTTCGCGCGCCCGGTTGATCAAATATATTGCGGCGGCGTGACCTGCTTCATGAAAGGCGACGTAGCGCCTGCGCGAATCCGGCGTGTAAGCGCCGGCATTGTTGGTATGTTGATTGCGGTTCATAATGTGCCCTACCTTGAGTTGTTCGGACGGATTGAAAAATGTGCTGCGATTAGGATGAGTCGATATCCAAATGCCAGTAGCGGCATTGGTTGCTTATTTCTTGTTCGGCTTCAAGCCAGTCGTCCAGTTCATGTCCACTTACAAAACATCTCCGTTCAGCTTTAAAGTAGGCCCGTTCCTCGACCATCAGTCTGAATATGTTTGGATCCATTCCTCCGTTTTCTTTACAATTCAGTTGGTTATCTAGTATGTTCATTGTGTTTCCTGAAGTACTCGAAAGGAAAATTTCTTCGATGCTAACAACAAAAAGGACAGTCGACAATTCGTATAAATACCTATATCAATTTTGAGCATTTTCGAGCGAGGCGGGTCTTATTGCCAAGAGGACAGCGTTCCCAGCTTATTTTTTAACATACATTATTAATGTTTTATAAACGCCGTTTGACAATCGTTTTCATTGCTCCATTTTAATACGGCATTATCATTTCTAACGCGCAATCAATCGTGACATTGGGGAATCCCCTGACAGGCTAAAACGGGAGTGTGTGAGTTTTGGCAGTCTACTAAATGCCGTTTAAGTGTAAAATTTGCATACTTTTTTACTTACCCTCAACTCGAATTTCGTTCATGAACTCTGAAAACATCCATTCAGATGCAGATCAGCCTTGCAGTAATGCGCCGGAAGAGGGTGCTGAACGGCCAGGGCACTTTGCCGCGATGCAGGAAAACTTGCGGTCGCCCGAGGACAGAATCCGAATGCTGGAGCAAAAGCTGGTCGAACAGGCGGAACAGTTGACCGCAAGCAATCTGGCGGTGCAACAGAATATCGAAGCGCTCAAAAAGTCGAAGCAGCGCTTGCGTGAACGGGAGGCCAGGCTCAACTCGATTTTCAATGCGGCGTCCGAAGGCATCATCATGATAGACCGGAAAGGCATTGTGGTGACCGCGAATGCGGCCGTCAAGGCGATACTCGGTTATGCCGAGGAAGAGCTGATCGGCGGCAATATCAGCCTACTGATGGCGCCCGATCATGCCGTGAAACACGACCGGTACATACAAAATCATATCGATACCGGCATTTCCAAAATCATTGGCAGCGTGCGCGAAGTCGAGGGATTGCACAAAGGCGGATGGACCGTGCCGCTGGATTTGTCGTTGGCTAAATTTTTTATCGACGGCGAGATTTTTTTTACCGGTTTGCTGCGCGACATCAGGCAACGCAAACTCCAGGAAAAGGAAAATCGGGAGCATCTCGAAGAACTCGCGCATGTCACCCGCCTCAGTCTGATGGGCGAAATGGCGTCGGGTATCGCCCATGAAGTCAATCAGCCGTTGACCGCGATCGTCGCCTATACGGAGGTTTGCGTCAGCCTGCTCATGTCCCCGAATCCCGATCATGTGAAGCTGGCCGGCATTCTGGCCAAAACGAATCAACAGGCGTTGCGTGCGGGCCAAATCATACATCGGATGCGCGATTTTGTCCGTTCGAAAACCACCAGCCGGACGTCGGCGAGTATCAATCAAGTGGTCAAGGATTGCATCGGGCTTTGCTCGACCGAGATCAAACTGCAAAACATACTCTTTTGTCTGGAATTGGCGGAGAATTTGCCGCTGGTTTATATCAATGAAGTGCAGATTGAGCAGGTATTGTTGAATTTGCTCAGAAATGCAATCGATGCCATGCATGATCTGCCCGTGGATCGTCCGCGCCGCCTGGTCTTATGCACGCAACTGGACGACCGCCAACATATCGAAATCACGGTCAAGGACAGCGGACCGGGAATTTCTGATGCCGACCGCGCTAAAATCATGACGCCTTTTTACACGACCAAAAAAAACGGCATGGGCATGGGATTGTCGATCAGCCGTTCGTTGGTCGAAGCGCATCACGGAACAATACGGTTCAATAGCCAAGACGGAAATGGTTGTACCTTTTATGTCACCTTGCCGCCGAAGGAGCTGGTTAATGAGTTTTGAACAGAACAACGCGATCGTGTATCTGGTGGACGATGAATTCGTGATCCGAGATTCATTGACGTTATTGATCGAAACGTCGGGATTCAACATTCAAAGTTTTGAATCCGCGCTGGATTTTTTAGACGGATATGATTCCGAGCGGCCGGGCTGTCTGTTGCTGGATGTACGCATGCCGGCGATGAGCGGTCTTGAATTACAGGAGGAGTTGAGCAAACGGAATATCAGTCTTCCGATCATTTTTATCAGCGGCCATGCCGACGTTGCCGATTCCGCGAAAGCGTTCCGGGCCGGCGCCATCGATTTTCTCGAGAAACCTTTCGAAAACAGCGTTTTGCTAGAACGGATCGAGGAGGGCATCAACAAGGACATTTATGCGCGGACCCAACGGTTGTTCAAGAGTGAAATCCAACAACGCCTGGAACAATTGACGCCCCGCGAAATGGAGGTCCTGCGGCTAGTCATCAGTAGCCATTCGAACAAGGAATCGGCGAAAATATTGAAGGTCAGCAATCGCACGATCGATGCGCACCGGGCGCGAATTATGGAAAAGCTGCAGGTAGGCAGTCTCGCTGAACTCATGAAAATAGCGATGCTTTGCGAGATGCTTTGATGGTCGCTAGGGTTCCAGGCAAAGAATTTCAAGTATTTTGCTTTAGAACGAATTTATCGCACGAAAAATATTTCGATATATAAGTATGGCGGCACAAACGCTCAAGGCTTGATTGCGGGAAAACGCTATTCAAAAGATTTTCTGGGTAAGTTGGCTGTGGTGTAGATTCTTTTTTTGTTTTGACAAGGCATTGCGGATGGGTGTGGCCGCGATGCAGATGTAAGCTTTGCTAAATATCGATGGTCTTGTTCAGATCAAACCCTCGCACCGTTTTTAGGCCGGTATAGCCGCGCGGATTGCAAAGAATCCGGGTTCCGGCGATCCGGTAGTCGAGCAGGCAATGCGTATGGCCGTGGAACCACGCGGCGATCTCGTATTGATGCATCAACTCTCTCAAATCATTGCAGTAGGCTAGTTTCTTGGCCGCGCTCGGCGTCTCGTTCCAGCTCCATTCCGACGGCGCATGATGCGTTACGATCACGGTCTTTCCCGAAAACGGCTGAGTTAGTTCGTTTTCGAGCCACGACTTCGAATGTTGATGGAGTTTTGTAAATTCATTCGCATCCAATGCATTGCCGTTGAAGCGGATTTTTTTGAAATCGTTTAGCGACTCGCTGAGAGAGTCGGTTTTTTCCCGGCCGTCGGCATATAAATCGGTCCATAGCGTACAACCCAAAAAACGCACCTGCCCGAAAATGACGCGGCGGTTTTCGAGAAACTGCACGTTCGATCCTTGACATTGCTCGCGGATCAACAGCAACGCCTCGCGATATTCATGTGTATAAAATTCATGGTTGCCGGCCACATAGATGACCGGTTTACCCAAATTTTTCAGCCAAGCGACGCCCTGATCGCAAATGCCGATGTCGCCGGCCGCGATTATCAGATCGGCATCGTTGTCCGGGATTTCCAACTTGCCGAATTCCAAATGGATGTCTGAAAAATAATTAATCCTCACGATTTCACTCTGCCCTTGACACACTCTCGGCGTATAATATAGAACACGATTTTAAATTAGCCATTCCTTATTGAAAGTTTAGTCCATGTCTATCAGTCTTAGAAAAATTACGCATCAGGTTGCGGTCGGCGGCGTTAAAGTGGGCGGCGGCGCGCCGATCGTCGTGCAATCGATGACCAATACCGATACCGCCGATGTCACGTCCACGGTCAACCAAATCATCGAGTTAGCCGAGGCGGGTTCCGAAATCGTTCGGGTGACTGTCAATACCGAAGAAGCGGCGAAAGCGGTCGCGGAGATTCGCAATCAGCTGGACAAGAAAGGCCATGCGGTGCCTATCGTCGGCGATTTTCATTTCAACGGCCATCGCTTGCTCGAAAAGTACCCGGATTGCGCGGCGGCGCTCGACAAATACCGGATCAATCCCGGCAACGTCGGCCGCGGTAAAAGCCGCGACCCGCAGTTTCAGCAAATGGTCGAATTCGCCTGCCAGTACAACAAGCCGGTTCGCATCGGCGTGAACGGCGGCAGTCTGGACCCGGCGGTGCTGGCCCGGCTGCTCGACGAGAATCGTGAATTGCCGAATCCCGAACCACTGGCCGCTGTAACGCGCAAGGCGATCGTGATGTCCGCGCTCGAAAGCGCCGCGAAAGCCGAGGAAATCGGTCTCGGCAAGGACAAGATCATCCTGTCCTGCAAGATCAGCAACGTACAGGATCTGATCCGCATTTACCAGGATTTGTCGAGCCGTTGCGATTATGCGCTGCACCTGGGTCTGACCGAAGCGGGCATGGGATCGAAGGGCATCGTCGCGTCGTCGGCGGCGCTGTCGGTGCTGATGCAGCAGGGTATCGGCGATACAATACGGATCTCGCTGACGCCGGAGCCCGGCGCCTCCAGAACCCAGGAAGTGATCGTCGCGCAGGAAATTCTGCAAACAATGGGCTTCCGCTCGTTTACTCCGATGGTGATTTCCTGCCCTGGTTGCGGTCGCACGACCAGCGATTATTTTCAGAAGCTGGCGCTGGAGATTCAAACCTATTTGCGCGACCAGATGCCGGTCTGGCGCACCCAATATCCGGGCGTCGAGGAAATGGAAGTCGCGGTGATGGGATGCGTGGTCAACGGTCCCGGCGAAAGCAAAAACGCGAATATCGGCATCAGCCTGCCAGGCACCGGCGAGTCCCCGGTCGCGCCGGTCTATGAAGATGGCGAAAAAACGGTTACGCTGAAAGGCGACCGCATTGCCGAGGAGTTCCAGGAAATCGTGCAGCGCTATATTGAATCGCACTACGGCGAAAAGGCCAGCGCTTAAATCTAGTGACTATCGCTTCCACGCGCGAGCGTGGAAGCGATGGCGAGACATTCGCCGAAGTCCGGTTCGGCCGTCTGCCCCAACTCTCGTAAGCAGCTCTCATGCCTAAGCTGACGCATTTGTTTTCCGGCTGGAAGTTTTGGAGAGAATGGAGTCTTCAGGCGAAGAATCCATTCGCTAGCCTGCAGGATTACGCCAGCAAAATCCTCAATCCCGCCGTTGATGCCGAAGCGGAACTGGCCATCAATACGATCCACGCCAGCGTACCGCCTCCGGTCTTCTGGCTGCTGGGCAAGACCCAAAGCGGCAAAAGCGCGATCATCCGCACGCTCACGCATTCAACCGCTGTGGAAGTCGGCAATGGCTTCAAACCCTGTACCAAGACCGCGATGTTTTTCGATTATCCGGATGCGGAAACCGCGTTTTTGCGTTTCCTGGATACGCGCGGTCTGTCGGAAGCCGGCTATGATGCCGGCGATGACATGGCCTGGAACGAACAGCAGGCGCATTTGCTGATCGTGGTCGTGAAGGCGATGGATCATCAACTGGATGCGTTGTTGGCGGCCGCCAGGCAGATTCGCAAGTCGCATCCGAACTGGCCGCTGATCGTCGCGCAAACGACATTGCATGAAGGCTACCCGACCCGGACGATGGAACATGCAGTTCCATATCCGTTTGCGGAGAGGCAGATCAGCCGCAGCGTACCGCCGGACCTGATTTGTTCGCTGCTGAAACAGCGCGATGCTTTTGCCGGCCTGAACGCCCGTTTCGTGCCGATCGATTTTACCCTGGCCGAGGACGGTTATGAGCCCGCCGATTACGGCATCGACGAACTGTGGACCGCGATCGAAACCGCGTTGCCGTTCGGTCTGCGCGAAATGCTCGATGTCAGCCGGATCAACGACGTTTATTCGAAAGCGGCGCATGCTCATATCGTCAGTTACGCGATGTTGGCCGGTTGCGCGGCCGCGATTCCGCTTCCGGTTGCCAGCTTGAGCACCGTCGTCATTTTGCAGGGCAAGATGTTTCACAGCATTGCCAGTGTCTATGGCCTGCCTTTAACTCGGCAAAGTATCAGCGAAATCGTCAGCGCGATCGGCCTTGGTGTGTTGTCGGGCATGGGCGGGCGCGAGTTGTTGAAACTGGTGCCTTATTATGGGCAAACGGTGGCGGCCGGGATGGCCGGCTTGTACACCGCCGCGGTCAGTTATGCGCTGGGCAAAACCCTGTGCTTTTATTTTGCGCAGACCAAGCAAGGCAAGGCTTTAAGCCCCAAAGCGCTGAATGCGATGTTCAAACAGGAGTTCATGCGTGGTGGCGAGTTGCTGCGCGATGCGGTCAAACGCCAACAAGCGCAAACTCAAGAATCATGAAAAAAACCGCGCTCTTGATCGTTTTGTTCGTCTTGGTTTTGTTGCCCTGGCTGGCGTTGTTGATTCTCGGAGGTATTTGGTTATGGCAGCAACATTACTTGTTGATCGCCGCACCGATTTTATTGTCATCTTATGGCATCGCCTGGATTCTGAGTCAAAAATTGCAGCAGGATGAGCCGCTGCCGCCGACCCTGCCGAGTATCGATCCTGACGACCGCTGGTCGCCTGCCGCCAAGGAAATTTGGGATAAAATCGACGCCTTGGCGAAAGAACTGAATCCTGCCGATTACCCGTTGACCGATGCGGCGCGGCTCGCGGCCCTGGCCAAACGGGTGGTCACCGAAGTCGCGACGCATTTTAAGCCCGAAGCCGGCCGTGCCGAACTGGATGTGCCGCTACGTAACATCCTGTTCATTGTCGAGCAGGTCTGCCGCGATATGCGCGAGCTTCTCGATGAAAAAGTGCCGTTTAGCCATCTGATTACGGTTCAAGACGGTTTGCAAGTTTGGCAATGGAAGGAGAAATTCAAACAGTTCAATTATCTGCGCCGCACGCTCGCGATGGCGGCGTCGCCTTTTACCGCGATTCCGAACGAGCTGAGCCATTTTTTTACTGGTAAACTGACCGATTATCCGAAAGGTTTGCTGGAGCGCTGGCTATTGCAGGCGCTCGTCAAAAAGATCGGCTATTATGCGATCGCGCTCTACAGCGGCCATTTCCCGCCGTCCGCCATCTCGACGATCGAGACGGAACAAGAAGAGAATGCTCTCGCCAAACGCCCCTTGCGCGTGTTGATCGCCGGTCAGGCCAAAGCCGGAAAATCCAGTCTGATCAACGGTTTGCTCGGAGAATTCAGAACCACTGTCGATGTATTGCCGGTCGCCGATCAATTGCGGCTTTACAAACTTCAACAACCGGACATGGGCGATGTGTTGCTTTATGATAGTCCGGGTTACAGCGAGAACGACTTCTGGTTCCAAAAAAATGACCGACAACTCGGCGATTTCGATCTGGTGATAGTGGTTTGCTCGGCGATGCAAGCCGGCCGCGAAGCCGATGTCCGTTTTCTAAGCGAATTGCGCAACTGGTTCGGCGTGCATCTCGAACGGCGCATGCCGCCAGTGCTGGTCGTCGTCAGCCATATCGATCGATTGCGCCCTTTTCGGGAGTGGGATCCGCCGTATGATATCGAAAATCCCGACAACGGCAAAGCCAGAAACATCCGTGAGGCTGTCGAAACGGTCGCCCATTCCTTGCAAGTTGCGCGCGAGGATTGCGTGCCGGTTTGCTTGTCAACGCCGGCGGCTTGCTACAACATCGAAGCGGTTCTGGCATGCATGGTGAACAAACTGCCGGACAGTATGCGGACGCAGTATCTCCGCACCTTATCCGAAGGCCAGCGCAAGGAAAAAATTATGCTGTTGTTGGGTCAACTCGGGATACGGCGCGGCCAAGCGTGAGTCTACTGTAAATAAAGGCGATTATTTCCGTAACCATGTACCATTACCTCATTTCAATCAGAAAGCTTGTCTGTTGTTTCTGTGTTGTTGCCGCGCTTTGCGCGGAGGCGGAAGAAACCGATTATGGCGATGATTTATACGGCCAAATCGAGTCGCTGCAAAACCAGATGGCTATACAGATCGTTGGCCTGGATAACATCGGCGATGAACCGAAAGTGCGCGCACGCGGCAGCCTGGAACAGCAACTCGAGAAAGCGCTGGCGTCATACAATCACGTCGTCAGTCGGGACCTCAAAGGAAAGATCGAAAAAGTCGTGATTATCAATAGGAAACAAAAAACCGACAGCAGCCGTATTGTATTACCGACCCGCTTCGAAGGCGGGCACTTGTTGGTCTCGTTATCCATTTCGGGCACCGGCGCCTATTGGGAAACAGTCGAAATGATTGTCGATACCGGCGCGGATTTGATCGTGCTGCCGGCTTCGATGATTGACAAGCTCGGGATCGCCGAGGACACGCTGGCTGCGCGGATCATGCAGACAGCGAACGGCAGCGTGGACGCCAAAGTCGGCAAATTGCAGGGCCTTAGAATAGAAGGGGAAACCCTCGAAAACGTGGATGCCGCTTTCGTTGACGATGCGCTGTTGAACAATAAAAGTCTGTTGGGGATGAGTGCGCTGGGGCGTTATAAGTTGGTCATCGATAACGAATCCCGGTTGGTCACGCTGATTAAAAAATAGCGGCGCGCAAAGCCCAGTCCGCAGATGGGTTATGTTGTAAGGATCAAACGTTTGGCTCTGACGCTTCGCTTTCGCGCCGCAGCAATTCGGCTTTGCGTTCGACGCCCCACCGATAGCCCGATAGACTGCCGTCCGACCTGACTACCCGATGGCAAGGAATCGCCACCGCCAAGGCATTGGCCGCGCAGGCCGTCGCCACCGCCCGCACCGCCTTCGGCGCGCCGATGCGTACCGCGATTTCCGTATAGCTGGCCTTGCCGCCGGCCGGGATTTTTCTTAGCGCCTGCCATACCCGTTGCTGGAACGCCGTGCCGCGCACATCCAGGGGTAAATCCAATTCCAAAGCCGGTATTTCGATAAAGCCGACCACCTTGGCGACCCACTGTTCGGATTCGCAGTCTCCGCCAATCAGTTCGGCTTGCGGAAAGCGATCCGTCAAGTCACGCGCCAACGCATCGGGATCGTCGCCCAGTGTGATCGCGCATACGCCGCGTTCGCTGAGCGCAACCAGAATCGAACCCAAGGAACATTTCCCCAAGGCGAAGCGAATGCGGCAATCGGTTCCGCTGCGGCGATAACAGGGCGGCGTCATGACCAGGAGGTGCTGGGCTGTTCGTAATTCCTGGCGTGACAGGGTGTTCGATCAGGAGGAGAGAATGAAAAAAGTGACTCCATTATGGGCAATCCTGGCTGCGCGGCATAAAGAAGTCCTGTCACTCAACCGCCAACCGCGCCAACAATTCCGTAATGAACTCGAGCTTCTGTTCGGTCGTATCAAACTTTTTGATGAATCTGAGTTTGTCCGCACCGTCGAATTTATAGACCTGCGCCTGGGTTTGAATCAATGTAATCAGTTGCTCGGTATTGATTTTCGGTTCCTTGGTAAAGACCAGGCGGCCGCCGGCGGCGTTCGCCTCGATCTTTTTCAGACCCAGCTTTTGCGCATCTTGTTTTAATTCTGTCACGCTGAACAGCGTTTTGACCGGCTCTGGCAAGAGGCCAAAGCGGTCGATCATTTCGACTTGCAGATCGCGGAGGTCTTCGGGCGATTCGGCGCTGGCGATGCGTTTGTACAGCACCAGACGCGCATGGATGTCCGGCAGATAGTCTTCCGGGATTAACGCAGGTGCTTGCAGATCGACTTCCGGGCCCATTTCGGCCGGCAGTTCCAGCTCCGGCTGTTTGCCCGATTTTAGCGCATGGACCGCGCGGTCGAGCAGTTCCGTATATAAGGTGTAGCCGATTTCCTGAATCTGGCCACTTTGTTCGTCGCCGAGCAATTCGCCGGCGCCGCGGATTTCGAGGTCGTGCGAGGACAGCATGAAGCCCGCGCCGAGGTCGCCGGAGGCTTCGATTGCTTCGAGCCGCTTCTGCGCGTCCTTGGTCATCAATGTTTTCGGCGGCACGATGAAATAGGCATAAGCACGGTGGTGCGAGCGGCCGACGCGCCCACGCAGTTGATGCAACTGTGCGAGGCCGAGTTTGTCGGCGCGGTTGATGATGATTGTATTCGCGCTCGGAATATCAATGCCGCTTTCGATGATCGTGGTGCTGAGCAGCAGATTGAAGCGCTGATGATAAAAGTCGAGCATGATCCGTTCGAGATCGCGCTCGGGCATCTGGCCGTGAGCAATTTCGATCCGCGCGTCCGGCACAAGTTTCTGTAGTTCGCCGGCCATTTTGTCCATCGACTTGATGTCGTTGTGCAGGAAGAAAATCTGGCCGCCGCGCTTGATCTCGCGCAGGCACGCCTCCTGCACCAACGCATCGACCCATTCGCTGATGAAGGTCTTGATCGCGTGGCGGTTCGGCGGAGGGCTTGCAATGATCGAAATGTCGCGCAGGCCCGACATCGCCATGTTCAACGTCCTCGGAATCGGCGTCGCGGTCAGCGTCAACAGGTCCAGTTCGTTACGCAGCTTTTTGAAATGCTCTTTTTGATGCACGCCGAAACGGTGTTCTTCGTCGATGATAACCAGGCCGAGCGCTTTGTATCCGAGCTCCTTCGACAACAGTTTATGCGTGCCGATGATGATATCGACGCTGCCTTCCGTGAGGGCGTCGGCGACTTCTTTTTGCTGTTTCGGCGTCACAAAGCGGGACATCACTTCGACGCGCACCGGCCAGTCGGCGAAGCGGTCGCGGAAGTTTTGATAATGCTGCTGCGCGAGCAGCGTCGTCGGCACCAGCACCGCAACCTGTTTGCCGTCCTGCACCGCGATATAGGCGGCGCGCATCGCGACTTCGGTCTTGCCGAAACCGACGTCGCCGCAAATGACCCGGTCCATCGGCTGAGGGCAGGTCATGTCTTCCAGGATCGCTTCGATCGCGGTCTGCTGGTCGGGTGTTTCCTCGAACGGAAACGCGTCGGCAAAGGCCTGATAATCATTGTCGGCAATGTGAAATTCATGGCCTTTCTTGGCCGCGCGCTTTGCATAAATTTCCAAGAGCTCCGCCGCGACGTCGCGGATTTTTTCGATTGCCTTTTTCTTCGCCTTGCTCCACTGGTCGCCGCCGAGTTTGTGCAGCGGCGCGGTTTCGGGGTTGACGCCGGTGTAGCGCCCGATCAGATGCAAGGACGAGACCGGCACATACAGTTTGTCGTTGTGCGCGTATTCCAGCGCTAGAAACTCGGCCGCGATGCCGCCGATTTGTAAGGTTTGCAAGCCCATATAACGGCCGACGCCATGCTCTTGATGCACAACCGGCGAGCCAATCGTCAATTCATTCAAGTTGTTGACGATCTTTTCGAGTTCCTTGGTCGCCGCAATCCGCCGCCGGCGCCGCTGCTGGGCTTTTTCGCCGGACAGCAGGCTTTCGGCGATCACCGCGAGATTCTGCTTTTCGAGCCACAGGCCCTGATCCATCGGCGCGACCGTAATGCAAAGCTTGTCCTCTGTATCGATAAAATCGCGCCAGCCTTCGACCGCTTTCAGTTTGATCTTGAAGGTTTTTAGCTTGTCGATCAGACCTTCCCGACGGCCGGCCGATTCGGCGACGAATAGGAGCTTGCCGTCGAAGCCTTCGATAAACCGGCGTAGCCGCTGGGCGGGCTCTTTCAGCTTCGCGTCGATCGTCAATTCGGGCAGCGGCGCGCAGTCGAAGGAAATGCCATTGCCAGGTATGGCCTGCGATCTTTCTATGCCTTGGAGAGCGATTTGCGCGAACGCGGAGGCTCTATGCTTTAGTTCGCCTGTGCTCAGGAACAACAATTCCGGCTTCAGTAAAGGCCGATCGACATTAAAACGCCGCTGCTCGTAGCGTTCGAGCGCTTCCGCGGAAAAGGCATCGGCCTGTGCATCGAGTATCGCCGGTAATACGAATACCGTGTTCGCAGGTAGGTAGTCGAACAGGTTGGCCGTGCGTTCGACGAACAATGGAAGATAGTATTCGATGCCGCCGGGCGCAATGCCTTTGCTGACATCGCTATATAAGGTGTTTTTGGTCGATGCGTCCGGAAAGAGATCGCGGAAAGCCTGCCGGAAATGTTTGATCGCTTCGTCGGTAAACGGAAATTCGCGCGCCGGAAATAATTCGATCCTATCGATCTTGTCCATCGACCGTTGCGTTTCGGGATCGAAAGTGCGGATCGATTCGATCTCGTCATCGAAAAGTTCAATCCGGTAGGGCGATTTGCTGCCCATCGGAAACAGATCGACGATTGAGCCGCGCACGGCGAATTCGGCATGCTGATACACCTGCGAGACGCACTGATAGCCGACGCTTTCGAGCTTGGCTCGATTCAACTCCAGATTGAAAATCTCGCCGACGCTTAATGAAAAGCTGTGCGCGAGCACATGCTCTCTCGGCGCGAGCCGGTGCATCAGCGTGGCGACCGAGACGATCAATGCGCCGCGCCTGACCTGAGGCAGTTGCGCGAGCGTTTTCAGACGCTCGGAGATAATTTCCGGCAGCGGCGAAAACACGTCGTACGGCAGAGTTTCCCAGTCCGGAAAATGCAGAATCGAAAGTCCGGCGCCCTGCAAGAAAAACTCGAGTTCGTGCTCGAGTCGCAGCGCGGTGTGGTTATCGGCGGTCACGATCAGAAACAGGCGATTTTCATTTTTAATCGCCGAAGCCAACGCCAGCGCGTCGGCGCAGCCGTGTAAACCATTCCACAATAGCGCGGCGTCTTTGGATTCGGGAACCTTCGGTGAAAAGATTAAGGCTTTATCTTCGGCCATGCTGGCTTATGCGGGGTGTTTGCAGCGCGAATCGCGGATTAAATAATGGCGATAGTTTAACACTTTAGCCGTGGCGATGCTGCGTGTGAGAGCGACTATTTGGGGACGGGGCCGCTCAAACTAAGGTGGACAGGGAATGGATTGCGGCAGCTATTGTTAATAATAAAGAAACTATTAATTAACTGATTTCAATATTGTAAACACCAGATAGCGTCCCTATACTGTAGATGTGAAATTTTCATTTGTTATCAACTACATCTTAGGAGTAAACACCATGTCAAATGCGAAACGCGACATCATCATCGGCCTCATGTTCATCACCGGGATTGCGGGCTTTATTTCGGGCGAATTCATCTTTTCTAATATCTTTTTCGCCTCGGCCGCAATTTACACGAATATGTTTCTGAGCCGCAGAACCCACGGTTAAGAGAGACTCAACGCTTAACCTAACCCGGGAAACCGGAACCCGAAAGATAAAATAATCATCTACCGGCATTTTGCTCGCAAAAAGTTAGCTCTGCCGATCCTATTGACCGAACGTTACCGGTCAGAGCCTCTAGGCGTCTTGTCTTGCTACAACCGACTCGGCACATTGCCGGAAATTTATTAAGCGCAAGGCATGACGCATTATTCTTTTTTGCCCGGATCCTTGGCGAATTAAGATTTTCGAATACGCCTAAGTCTTTACCTATTCGCTCCTCTTACAGCTTTAGGGACGTGGCCGTGACTGTCTGACCCTCAAACTCACCCCGTCGGCATCGATTACGCGATAGCCGAAATCCACTTCGTTCGTATCGATTTGACAGACTCATTTTTGTCAAAAAATATAAATCTCTGGCTGAAAAAGACTACATGCTTAACGGCGCGACCTTGCCGCTCGTCAAAAAATTCCTGTAATCGGCCAGCACCTCGGCATGATCGAACGCCAATGCTTCAGGCAGATTCGCAAACGTGAAAATGCCGCAGTTCTTCGCATCGTCAGCCGCTTTGGGCATGCCGTGTGCTTCGGCTACATAACAGGCGGTGACCGTATGTCCGCGGGCATCGCGTTTCGGGTCGGAATAAATACCCAAGAGCGCGATCAGACGCACGTCGAGTCCGACTTCTTCCTTCGCTTCGCGAATCGCGGCGTGCTCGACCGTTTCGTCGACATCGACAAAGCCGCCCGGTATCGCCCAGCCGTAGGGTGGAAACGCGCGCTCGATCAATACGAAAGGGCGCTCGGGCAAATCGATCAGCGCGATGATCGTGTCGGCGGCAAGCAGAGGAGTAACGGGTTTGGCCATGGCTCGTTTAGTAACTTGACTGAAGGGAGTCAGATTGTAACCCGGTGTATCCGGTTGCGGTCAAGCCAAGGGCTTAAACGTCGCCGGATAAGCTAAAATCTTTTCGCCAGAGCCGAGAAGAATGCACTTGGGCGCTCCGAATTCGCACCCTAAAGGCCCGATCTTATGGTGTTTTCCTTGGTTGCGTAACAGCGGCCATTTGATGCCGATTAATCACTTCGCCCATCTGCTGCTCAAGAGCCTGAAAGCCTTGGCTCCAGCGAGGCCAGGGTGATTGTTCATCGCTGCAATTGGATACTGGGTTTGGCCAAAAAATTGAAGCGCGTCATTTTTCGGAATCTCTTCGCGAGTCCGTGGCCATGTCGGCAGGAATGCTACAGGTCTATTGCACTGGACGAATTTAGATTGATTGAACATGTTGCTGAGATTCGAGATCAATCAGCTAGAGGCTTGTATCATTACTCGAAGGGGTATATGATGGCGCGTTATGCGCCCCATCATAGCCGCTAATCAGCGCAATCATCGCTTAACAAAGCACCTCGTATTAAGCTACCGCGGACGCATGCAGTCTCCAAAACAAATGTTTAATAAAAAAAGGGGGGGTTATGTTATACGCGCGTCTCTTATTGCTTTCGCTGTTGGCGCTGTTGCCTTTAAGATCTATGGCATCGGATCATGCGGACCCGATCAGTCTTGATCCGAACACGCAGGAACCGAATATCACCGGATTGTTCTTTTTTCCGGAAGGCGACAACATGATCGTCTTCTTCAATGTCAGACGCGCCCTGACCGCGGCGCCGCCTTACAATTTCGCGCCTTACGAATATACGGTCAATTTCGATCTGCACAGCAAGCTCAAGTTCGATAATGAAGAAGACCGGGCGCGTTACGGCGGCACGATCGTGAATCCCGAGACGATCGAAGCCGACGCGAGTGTGACGATTCATCTGAATGATGACGCCTCGCTGAAAGACAAGACCGTCAAAGGCCTGAAGAACCCTGAAAGTATCGTGTTTTACACTGGAGTTCGCGACGATCCGTTTATTTTTCCACGCTTCTTCAATGTGAACGTGGTCACGATGGCGATGAAGATTCCGAAAGCCTCGTTTCCGCCAAACCAGCAGGATTTTCTGTTGTGGGGAACATCGAAGAGCGTCAAGGACGGCAAGCAGATCGACCATGTCGGCCGCTCGAACCGGACGCAACTGGGCCGCTTCGACATCTTGAATACGGTGCATCCGAATCAGCATGTCGCGTTGATCAAGGAAAAGGCGGTCTCCAGAAAGAAATTGCAGGATTTTTTCGCGGCCTGTATTCCCGCGCTGGCGCAATTGAATCAGTTGAGCGGTTTGCTGATCCGCCATTACGATATGGTGCCGGATGTGATGGTTTACACGAACCGTTTCCCCCCGGGCTTTCCGAACGGCCGGCGCTTGACCGACGATGTGGCCTTGCTGACCTGTAATCAAGGCGACTGCCCATTGCAGGAAAATGCGTTCATCGACACCAAGCAATGGCCGCGTTTGACCGTCAACGATAAACCGTTCATGAGCGAGTTTCCGTATCTGGCCGAACCGTGGCCGGCGCGGCCGCAAACGCCGCCGCCATCCTGCTGGCCTTATATTCTGAAGTTTGTGGTGATTCCGGGATTGATCCTTCTCGGCGTCATCGCCTGGCTCGTGATTCGGTGCCGCAAGCGCTGCTGCAAGCATCAACATGCGTGATCGGGTTGGATAAAGCTGGCGACGGGATCAATATCCCGTCACGCGCTGCCCTGATACAGTCCTTTACCGCTGCATTTGCCTGATTTGCGCGGCCAATTGTCGTAATTGCGGATGTTCCATCCCGGTCGCGCTCAACAGGTCGAGCACGGGCTTTGCGGCTTCGGCGGCATGTGCGGCCACCGCGGCTGCCAGCAAAATGCGCGCATCTTTGGGTTCGCGCTGCGCTTGCCAGTTGGCTTCGGCCAACCGCAAGGCCTCCCCGGGTTTGTTCAATAAATGTAGCGTGAAGCGCGCTTCGTCGCCCTGATGCAGATTTTCGCCGCGCATCCGGCTTGCCGCAAAGCGTGCTTCCAATTCCTCGGTTACTTGATCGAGATCACTTGCCGCCAGTTGCTGTTTGGCTAGCGCGATGCGTAAGAACAACGCATCGATCCGGCTTTTGTCCTGCAACAGCGCCAACACTTTTTCGGGCTGATGTTGATCGAGCAAAAAATCCGCATAGGCGCCGAAGAGATAAATATTCGGATGCTCGATGCCTATGGCTTCGGAAAAATGCTTTTCCGCATCAAGGATTTTTCCCAGACGAGCGGCGATATCGGCCAGTACGGTCAAGGTCCATTGCCGTTGTTCGGCGTTGGCTGCCGATTGATCGGCCAATGCCTCCTGCAAAAAATCATAACTCTTTTGCGCGTGCCCGATCAGGCTGTTGACTTGAGCCAGACAGGTGCCGGCTAGCAACGCATCGTCGAGGTCGATCAGCGGGGCGCAGCTTTGTAGCGCTTCGGCATAGCGGGCCTGCACGAGCAGGATGATAGCGCGAGTCAGCCAGCCTTGTGCATTTTCCGGTTGCCGCCGCAGCAGGCTGTCAAGATCCTGAAGCGCGCCGCCGAAGTCGTGCCGGTGCTGTTTGATCAGCGCGCTGAGCAGCAGGACTTTCGGCGGTGGCTCCTGTATCTGTTGCCAGCTTTTCAGCAGGCCTTCGGCATAACCGTAATAGCGAGGGTCTGCATCGGCTTTGCCGCGCGCGATATAGCGCTCGGCCAGATCGACCGCGAGTTCGGTCCGGGCGGGACCGGCCGCCATTTGCTTGCGCAGTTGGCGGAGTTCCTGGTTTTCGAATCTGGATGCGGCCGGCAGGCGCTCGAGTATTTGGGCGTCATTACCGGGCTGATAGGGCGCTGCAAAGGCCGTATGGCAGGGCAGGATGACCGAGATCGCGACAACAATTTTGCGTTTCATTTATCGGACATACTCCAGTCGGTCATTTGAACAAAAGCTCCCAATCGACGAGTTGGGTGTTCAGCGACCGCTCCGCGAGCCAGACCAGCGCGACCATCGCAATCAGCACCGAGCCGGCATCAACCAAGAGCCGCCGGTAGCCCCAACTTCGCCGCAAGAAAAATGCGGCGGGCAAAAACACCGAGACGATCGCGAGTTGTCCGGCTTCCACGCCGAGGTTGAAAGCCAATAGGGCCAGGATCAGCATGTCTTTCGGGAGACCCAGGTCTTTCAGCACGTTCGCGAAGCCGAGGCCGTGGATTAGCCCGAAACCGAATGCGACCAGCCACAGTTTCTTGCTGATCAACGGATACACATTATTCAGTGCCGCGAGAACAACCGAGGCGGCGATCGCCGATTCGACCCAACGTGACGGCAACTCAATCACGCCGAGCGTCGCGAGAGACAGCGTCAACGAATGCGCAACAGTGAAAGCGGTTACGATCTTGATGACTTCGATCAATACCGGATGGAACCCTTCGGCCGGCAGCCAAGACCGGTTTAGGCGGATCAACACGGACGGAAACAATAGACTCAACAAAAACAGAATATGGTCGTAGCCGAACCAGATATGCCAGACGCCTTCCTTCAGATATTGTAAAAATGCGGCGCCAGGTTTGACGTCGGACAGTTCGATTTGTTGGCTGTCATGGGTGGGGCTCAGTACCGTCGTATGCGTCGCCTGCCCGTATTCGACGCGCAAAAGGCCCCGGTGTTGCGGGTCGAGATCGAACAGCAGTGAATAGTTGACGGTGATATTGGACAATTCCGCGCCGCATGCGGCGGTAAACGTCAGTACCGAATAGGCGCCGTCGGTATGGGTGTCGATCAGATAGTCGCCGGGTTGCACAGGGCAGGGGACGTTGCCACCGGTAATGCTCAGGTGACTTCGCGCATAGTCGAAAACCGCATTGCGGCGGCTGCGCATCTCGCCCCAGGTGATTTCGCCATTGTCATCGCTGTCCAGGCCAATCGCATAATCGAGATCGCGCAGCGCAATATCCCAGCGGCCGTCGATGCGTTCTCCTGCGGTTTTCAAGGTCAGATAGCTGTCGCTGGCCTTGTGCGCATGCAGGATCGGCGTATAAGCCAGTATCAGCAAGCACAGGACGAGACGGGACAGCATAAGGATTCAGGCGGTCAATTTGCGCGCGACGATCACGCCGTCCCGTGTCGGGTTGATGTACGCATCGAAATCGGGATCGTTGAATATTAATTCGTTATGTTCGCGTATCGCTTCGGTCCATCCGGGGGCGACGTCGGTAAACTGATCGACTGCGACGCGGCCATGCCAGAGCACATTGTCGGCGATGTAGAGTCCGCCGGGCCGGATGCGGTCTTTGGCGAGACGCCAGACTTCCGGGTAGTCGCCTTTGTCGACATCGTTATAGCAAATGTCGAATAGGTCATCGGTGCGAGCGAAAATGTCCTGCGCGAAGCCGGTATGGAAGTCGATCCGGTCCCATAATCCCGCCGAATTCAAAAAGCGTTCGGCCTGTTCACGGTTATGCGGATCGCCGTCGGTGCAGACGACCCGGCCTTCGGGGCCGAGCGCCTTGGCAAACCAGTAGGCAGAATAGCCGTAGCCGCTGCCGAACTCAAACACGCTTTTTGCATTGATCGATTTGGCCAAGGATTCCAGAAACACCCCGACCAGGCGCTCGACGATCGGGAAATTTCTCCGGGCGGCCAACGCTTCCATCTCGTGCAGCACGGGATTGTCGGTACGTCCGAGTAGGCTGCGCATATAGTTTTCGATCGCGGGATCGACCGGAACCAAGGCGATCGGGCTTGGCGATGCTGGTGAGGGACTATCGGTCATTGGCGGTTTGTATTTGAAATTATCGACGTAAATTTGGGATGCTCTGTATAAACACCCCTTTTGCGCTAAGAGACGATCTATCAATCCGCCGTCAGAATATCCAGCACCGCCTGCGCCTGTTCCGCGGTTTCGCGGCCGAGCGCGGTCAGATAGCCGCCGTCTTCTTGAGTCAACAGACCTTTATGAAACAGGCGCTGGGTCGCCGCAATCACGTTGGAGTCGGCGTTTTTATGAACCTTGATGCCTTCCAGCGTGGTGGTTAGATTGTAACGGGCGAGCACGTTCAGTTCATCGACGATTTCTGGGGTGTAAAGCACGGGAAACGCTCCTTTTTCGGTAGGGGGACATGCTGCTTTCCGCAGCGATCAGTTTGTCATCGCATTGTAACCCGAATTTGACTCGCCTGTTCAAACCCGTTCGGAGAGAGTTGTCAGGCATGCCTTCCGGTTTACGCCCGGCAGCATACCGGCTATGCTATGAATCTTGTTTTCAATCCAATCGTTGCTCGATGTTTGTTTCCGTTTTCCGCCTGTTTCTGATCATTGCCGCGCTGTTTTCTCTCGACGCTCCGCTATCGGCCTCCGAGGGTGACGGAGACGCGGAGCCGGTGAAGGCGGCAGAAGCCGGCCTTCCGGTTGTCGAACTTGATGTGCAGAAACAAAAACTGGCCGGACTGCAGATCATTACCGTGCATGCGAGCGCGTATCAGCCGGAGTTCGCCGCCTATGGCAAGGCGATCAATATCCAGCCGCTGGTGGCGATCCGAAGCCAATACCGGGTCGCGTTATCCGAACAAAAGAGTGCTAATGCAAGATTGACACAATCCGGTCAGAGCATCCGGCGTACCGAAGAATTATACCGGCATGGGGTTTCTTCGAAACGGATCGTGCAAGAACAGCAATCGCTCTGGCAGACCGACAAGGCACAGCTCGAGGCGCGGCGCGCGCAAAGCGATGCGGTGCTCGAAGACGCCAGAGTAACCTGGGGAACAGAGCTTGCCGAATGGGCGTTTGCGACCGATAGGGACCGGTTGAGCGATTTCGTATCAGGGAGGGAGACCTTGCTGTTGGTCACGTTGCCGGTCGGCAAGGAGTTGCCGGCGCCCGATGTGGGGGTTTTTGTCGACCCCGAAGGTAATCGCGGCAAGGCTGATAAAGCTGTTTATATTTCGCCTGCGCCGCAAATCGATCAGACCGTGCAGGGGCCGAGTTATTTTTTCCGTGCCGGCGGGAAGCGAATCAGACCCGGCATGACAGTCAGCGTGTGGCTGCCGGAAGTCGGCGCGCGGGAAGACGGAGTCACGATACCCGGCTCCGCGTTAATCTGGTCGCTGGATCAGGCGTTCGTCTACGTCAAAACCGGCCAAGCTACCTTCAGCCGGCGTTTGCTCGCGGATTATAACCCGCTGGCCGGAGGCTATTTTGTCCGGGACGCTCTGAAACCCGGAGAAGAAGTCGTGACGGTTGGTGGGCAAATGTTGTTGTCCGAAGAATTCCGCGCGCAAATTCCCGATGAGGATAATTGATCCGGCAGCCGTTGAAGAAGCGTAATGTTTCGTGTGTCGACAGGGAAGCCAAAATTATACAAACGCGTCTATTAAGCGGATATTCATCGACTCGTTTTATGCTTAAACTTAGATGCAAAACAGGCCGTCATACATTAACTTTGCAGAAGTGATTGCTGCGGCCGGTTCTACCGGATCAATGATCCATATCCATAATGGGGAGACACGTCATGGCTTCATCGGATTTTCAAACAAAATGCCTCTCGTTAGTCGTCATCGCTTCGGTGTTGGCGGCAAGTCCGGCATTCGCGGACAAGCCGTCATGGGCCGGCAATCATCCCGGCGCACAGAATCTGCAAGACGAGCACCGGCCGGATAGGCGTTATTATCCGGACAGAGGGCAGCGCGATAGGGATTATGATCGGCGTGATTGGAGCGGCGATTCCCGCTATCGGGACCGCCGCGACGGAGAGCATGCGGATCGTCGTTATGATCGGCGCTACGAGGATAGAAACCCGCAACGCTATAGCGGCGGGCGGTACTTCGGCGATCAGCAGCGTACGATCGTTTACAACTATTATTATGACGAATACCGCGGCGGTGGCCGTTGCCCTCCGGGTCTGGCAAAGAAACACAACGGCTGCATGCCGCCCGGACAGGCAAGAAGATGGGCTATCGGCCGGCCTTTGCCGCGCAATGTCATTTTTTACGATGTTCCCGCACCCGTAGTGATGGGACTGGGATATCCGCCTCCGGGCTACCGTTTTGTGCGGGTTGCATCCGATATTTTGATGATTGCGATCGGCACCGGATTAGTGATGGATGCGATCTATGATTTGGGCGGCGGCTGGTAACGGCGCGTTACCTATTCACGGCAACCCTATTTTCATACCGACGAGGGGAGAGTTGGTCTTGCTGACCTTTTTATTTGGAGGGTATCACTGATGGCTGCAAAACTGATCGCTAAACAGGCCGACATCACCACACTGGCGGTCGATGCGATCGTCAATGCGGCTAATACCACCCTGCTGGGCGGGGGCGGCGTTGACGGCGCGATCCATCGCGCGGCGGGACCGGAATTGTTGCGCGAATGCCGCATGCTGGGCGGATGCGGGGTTGGCGATGCGAAGTTGACTCAAGGGTACCGCTTGCCGGCCCGTTATGTGATTCACACGGTCGGCCCGGTTTGGCATGGCGGTGCGCGGAATGAACCCGAATTACTGGCGTCGTGTTACCGGCGCGCGCTGGAGATTGCCGCCCAACATCAGATTCGCAGTCTGGCGTTTCCTGCCATCAGCACCGGCGTTTACGGCTATCCGGTCGATTTGGCCGCACAAGTGGCTTACCAGACGGTTATGGCGGCAGTATCGCGTTTGCACACGATCGAGGAAGTTATTTTCTGCTGTTTCTCGGCGGCCGACTTGGCCGTTTATCAAAAACTGATTTCTTTACGCGATAGCGGAATTATCTTCGATCAAACCGAATCTTCAAATTCTCCGGCATCATCGTAAACGAAAAAACCTCCCGAACCGGCTGTCCGGTTTCTACGCCAGTCACCGTAAAATTCCGGCATACCATCGCGATCGCCATTTTGATTTCGAGCATCGCCAGATTGCGTCCCGGGCAAAAGCGCGGGCCTGCACCGAAAGGAATGAACGCGCTGCGGTTATGCGGACAAGCAGGATGGGCGGCAAGCCAGCGTTCGGGGATGAATGCGCGAGCGTCGTTAAAGTTTTGTTCCTGCAGAGCGCCATGGCGGTTCAATAGCATCAGCGTAACGCCTTGCGGAATGGTGAATCCGTTCAGTTCGACATCCATTACGGGTTCCAGATACAGCATCGGCGCGACGTTTTTTAAGCGCAGGGTTTCCTGAGCGACGGCTTCGATATATGGCAATTTTTCGAGTGTGCCGATGTCGGGCGGCAGCGTTTCCGAACCTAAAACCGAATCGGCTTCCTGCTGCATTTGCTTTTGGACTTCAGGATGCTCGCCGATCAGATGCAACAGCCAGGATAGGGTGTGGGCAGTAGTGTCTTCGCCGGCCAGCAGAACCGTGATGATATTGCCTTGAATTTCCTCGTCGGACAAACCGGCGCCGTCGTCGTCCCGCGCCAGCAGCAAGGTTTCGAGGAAATTTGCTGGTTGCAGGCCGGTTGCAGGCTGTTCTGCGAGGCGCTGTCGGGTCTGCCGCACGAATCCGTTGATCGTTTCCTTGATCGCGACAAGCGACTTTTCCATAGCGCGGTCGCTGGGCAGTTTGACAAAATGCCAATACGGAAACGGCGAGTTCGCCCAGCGGTTGAACACAGGAAGCTGGCACTCCAGATGTTGCTGAAATTCGGCGCTTTCACTTTCGAGCAGATTGATGTCATAGCCGAACGCAAATTGCGTGGTCACATCCACCGTAAAGCGCATCCAGTCCTGGCGCAAATCGATAGCCTGGCCAGCCGCTGCGCACCAGCGGTTGTGCAGCCGTTCGGTGATGCCATGGAGGGTAGGGAAGAAGCGCCGCAGATTGTCCGGCCGGAACGCCTGCATTGTCAAGGTCCGATGCCGCTGCCATTGTTCGCCCTCGGCCGCAAAAACGCCGTGCGTGCCGAGTTCTTTCGTGATGCGTTCGATCGCACTGATCCGGCGATACGTTCGCGGGCGGTCGCGCAAAATCTGCTGGATCAGCTCGGTATCGCTGATCGCCACGACCGGCTTGTTGGCCAGCCTGAATTGATAAATGCCGCCGTAAATGTCGGCCCATTCCTCCAGAATCAAATGCAGCTTGTGCAAATCGATTTGCAAGAGATTGCCTAACAGCGGCAGGCCTTTGGGACCGGGGAGTTGAGAGTAAGGCGCAGGACGCCGGTTAGGTTGCATGTTGCGCTGGCGTTTACCTGGAATGCTTTTCGAGTTCGGTCTGGCAGGCCAGACAATATTTACAGGGAATCGCGAGGCGGCGGCTTTCCGGTATCGGCTCGCCGCATTCTTCGCAATGCGTGGCCGATTCGCCCGCATACATCGTTTTTCGCTGCTCTTCGATAAAAAGAGTGGTCATTTGCTCCATTCTTTCCAGTATGGCGTCCGTGCCGCCTGCCCATGCTGTTGACATCGTTGATCTACTCTAAAAAGGTGAATTTGGTGTATTCTGGAATGTATTCAAGCGTTTGAAAATTGATAGGATAAAAAGTTTCAGGGTCGTTTATTTTGGTATCTTCCCACATCACAAGTCAATGCACGCGTGAGATTTTATGCTGCCTGCGCCTGTCAATTTGAATCAATCCGATAAGAAGTGAGTTGTGTCGAATCATCATCTCGCCAAGCCCGCCCAGTTTTTAGTCGAACCGTCCATGCGTTTGAAATATGCGCTGGTCGCAGCACACGGGCTGGCGTTGAGCGCCTGCCTGATCAGCGCGCTGCCCTGGCCCGGAAAAATTCTACTGGGGTTGGTGCTGCCCGTGCATCTGTACCTTGCCGTTAGAGAGATTGATGCTCGACATGATGCGATTCGTTTCCATGATGGCTCGGGCTTGCATGTCAATGACGAACCGGTCCAGTTACTTCCATCGACTGTCGTGACGCCGTTTGCGATCTGGCTGCATTTCCAGCCGCAAGGCACTCGCAAAAAAACGCTGTTGATCGTGAATGATGCAATGCCCGAGCATGAGTTTCGCCAATTAATCGTGAAACTGAAAATCTCGGCTACTTGAATAGCCGATTGCCTGTATAATTGCCCCCCTTAAATACCCTCTCTGATTCGAAAAATAGCACCCTATGGCATTGTATTGTGGAATCGTCGGCCTGCCGAATGTCGGCAAATCGACCCTGTTTAACGCGCTGACCCGGGCCAAAATCGCGGCCGAAAATTATCCGTTCTGCACGATCGACCCGAATGTCGGCGTGGTGCCGGTGCCCGACAGCCGTATGGATAAACTCGCCGAAATTGTCAAACCTGAACGCGTTTTGCCGACCACAATCGAGTTCGTCGATATCGCGGGCCTCGTCGCCGGCGCATCGAAAGGAGAAGGCCTGGGTAACCAGTTTCTCGGCAACATTCGCGAAACCGATGCAATCGCGCATGTAGTGCGCTGTTTTCATGACGAAAATGTCGTGCATGTCGCCGGCAAAGTTGATCCGGTCTCGGATATCGAGGTGATTAACACCGAGCTAGCTCTAGCCGATATGGCAACCGTCGAAAAAGCGCTGACACGGGCCGCGAAAGCATCCAAATCCGGAAACAAGGATGAAGTGGCGAAAAAACAGGTGCTCGAAAAAATCTATCAACATCTCGATGCAGGCCAGCCGGCGCGCACGCTGGGGCTGTCTGAAGACGAAAATGCACTGGTCAAGGAGCTTTGCCTGTTAACGATCAAGCCGACCATGTACATCGCAAATGTGCAGGATGACGGCTTCGAGAACAATCCTTTGCTCGACAAAGTGCAGGCTTTTGCCGACAAGGAAGGCGCGACGGTCGTCCCGATTTGTGCGGCGATCGAGGCCGAAATCGCCTTGCTCGATGACGAAGAAAAACAGGAATTTCTGGATGACCTGGGCCTTGAAGAGCCGGGCCTGAACCGCGTGGTCCGCGCCGGTTATAAATTATTAAATTTGGCGACCTACTTTACCGCCGGCGTAAAGGAAGTCCGCGCCTGGACCATTTCGATCGGCGCGACCGCCCCGCAAGCCGCCGGCGTGATTCACAGCGATTTCGAACGCGGCTTCATCCGCGCCGAAGTGATCGCCTACGAAGACTTCATTGCGAACAAGGGCGAACAAGGTGCGAAAGATGCCGGCAAATGGCGTTTGGAAGGCAAGGACTATATCGTCAAGGATGGCGATGTCGTGCATTTCCGCTTCAATGTTTGACAAACCCTCGCGGCATATTTATAATTCCGCTTCTTTTTTGAACATCTCAAGAAGGCGATGTAGCTCAGCCGGTTAGAGCGTGGGATTCATAACCCCAAGGTCGGTGGTTCGATCCCACCCATCGCCACCAAAGAATTCAAGGGCTTACGAGAAATCGTAAGCCCTTTTTTATTTTCTGCGTAATTCATGTAACCCTCATGTAACCGTTTTTCAACGTGTAACTTACTGAGCGCAGTCTGGTTCATCCTTTTCAAATCTATGCAGTAATCGGTTTGTTTGAACCCCGCGTCCGGCTCGATACGCCGTTTCATATTAGGAAATAATAAAAACTCTAGCTGGATTCCGTGCCAATTTCTTATAAGGCTTGAGACCCAAGGCTTACAGGCTGGCTATTTCTTGATATAGGCTCGTTTCCTAAACGCAGCACATCCCAGCATCCCGTACTCTTGCTGGACGCCCGTTATGGCGCGTGGTTCGGTGGCCGGCCTGCCGGCGCAGCCACAAAAAAGCCGGGTTGCCCCGGCTTTTGGAGTGCGTTGCTACTCTTGGCGGACTCTACGCCTCATTGTTGCGGTGACGAGTGATTACGGCCGCAAGAAACCGACTGGCTCGACTATGTCCTGGCCGGCACTGATAACAAAACCGTTTATACAACGGGAAAAGCCGGGCACAAGGCCCGGCTCCCCCATCATTTTCAAAAACCATGCAGTCATAGGAGCTATCTGGCGCCTGCATGTCGCGCCAAATTCGGTTATCTCGATCCGCGCGCCTTGGCGAAGGCGGAGCCCCAGCCGGTATGATCGGTGTTTTGCGCGGGGGCTTGCGCGGCCTGGGATGTTCTGCCGGTCGCCAGCGAAAACGCTTTACCCCAGTCTCCTTTGTCCTGGGCTGCTGTTTGCTGGCTGTCGGGCTGATTGAGCGGTGCGCCGCTCAAGACGCCCTGCAAGCTGCCCAAGCCGTCGGCTAGGCCGAACTTGACCGCTTTGGCGCCGATCTCGATGCCGCCGCGTAAGGCCTTGATCTTGTCTTCGGTCAATGCAGGCCGCAAGCCGACCAACGATTGAATGAAAATAGCTTCCAGGTCGTCAATTTGCGTTTGCAATACGCGCTTGCCCTCGGGCGTGGTGCCGTCCGGCCGCTTATCGGGTGCATGGCTGCTGACGATTTCGAGCGTGTTTTTATCGCTGCCGAGCTGATACACGCCTACAATGCCGATACTGCCCATTTCTCCGGTCGCGTCGGTGACGATCTGATCGCAGGCGGCCGCCAGCCAATAGGCCGCGCTCGCGGCCATGCCGCCGACATAGGCCACCGTGGGTTTGTTGATAGCCTTGATCGTGTTGGCCTGCTCGTGAATGCCGGTAACACTGCCGCCAGGCGAATCGAAAGCGAAGACGATCTTTTTAACCGCCTGATTCGTGACGGCCTTGTTGATCTGCGCTTGAATGTCGGTCAATGCGGTTCCAAAGCCGAACAGGGTAAAGATGTTCGCACGTGGAAACAGCACGCCGTTTACCGGAATGACGGCGGTGTTGCCTTCGGTATTGGCTGTTGCCGGCGGCGTCGTGGGCGTCTCCAGCGCGGCCAGCTTGGCCTCGGTCCTGAATAGGGTTTCCAGGTGCAAGCGCGGCATCGCATAGAGTTTATCTGTCAGCATCGCTGACCTCCATCATTAGCACAACTTCGGGGTTTACGTCGCTGCGCCGATAAAAGCCGTCCATGCCCAGCGCTTCGGCCGAACAAATCAGCGTCTCTTCCTCGACCTCCAGCGCGTATTTGCGCTGTTGCAGGCTGGCTTTCAGTTCCTGCCGTTCGGCCAGGGGCGGGCCGGATTCGATGTGTTCGGCTTCGCGGCGGGCCATGTCGTGCAACAGGCGCTGCACCGTGCTTGATCCGATCAACGGAATCAACACGCCGGCCAGGTGCGCCGCCCCGGCACCGCCGAAAATCCGACCGTTCTCGATGACGGTAGATTCACAGTCGATCTGAACCGTCGCATCAAAAGGCCCCAAGCCCTGCAAGGGAGTTTGGTAAAAAAAGGCCTTAGCCCGGCTGCTGCCATCCGCGTGCAGTGTGATAAAGCGATCGATGGCCGCCAGCGCATCATCCAGCGGCAGCGGCGCATGGTCGATCCAGTGGATTTCATCATCAATGCCGTTGAGTTCGTCGCGCAGATCATGAAGCTGTTTCAGGGCTTGGTTACGGCTCTTTTCGAGCGTGTCTTTGATTTTCTTGGCGTCCATCAATAACCTCCATCCAGTGATGCCCGGTCGGGCGCGACGTGATAACGGGTGGGATCGCCTTGTCCGTGCTTTTCGGCGAAGTCGTTCAGCACATTGAAGCAAGCGCCGAACTCGTTTTTATTTCGGGCGGCTTGGTCTCGGGCGTCGGTCAATTTGCGGTGCGTCAGCATCGCCTCGTACAGTTCGATCAAGGCGTGCTTGCCGAAAAAGCCTTCCGACACATTGAACGCGGCACAAGCTTTCGGCCAGGCGGTGCGCAGTTGCTCCAGTTTGGCGCCGATCTCGGCCGCCGACAGCGCTCGCCAGTCTAGTTTGATGATCTCCAGGGCCTGTCGGCAGTCCGGATAATTGCGGGAAAATTGCGCCAGTTGCCGGGCGTACTCGTCGCGCGCATGGAACCAATCCTCATTCACTGCGCGGTAGATTTGGTGAAGGGCGGCGCGGCGCTGCTGTATCGCCCCCCATTTGGCTTGGTTGAATTTCATTTCCGATCCTATTTCTTGGGTTTGGTGGGTAGGGCTGTTCCGGCGGCAAGGCAGCACATCACAAATAGCCCGTGAAACTCCTTGGGCTGCATATCAAGCAGCGGCATCAGCGTTTCAGCGGCGGCATAGGCCGTTATCTGGCGGGCGCTGTAGCGCTTTTTCATATCGCTGCGTGAGGCATAAAGCGACGCCTTGTCGATGAAGCTGCGTTGCCAGTTTCTTAATAAGGGATAGGCTTCCAACAACAAAGGAATGGCTTCTTTTTGGGTGCCACTGGTTTGCGCGGCGCGTTGGTTGATGTCCGCCTGGAAGGCCGCGCGCAATTTTTGGCCTTCTATTTCTTCGGCCAAGCGTTCGCTTTCGGATGGTGGCTGTTGCATGGTTATCTTCTCGCTTGGATACGACGGGTTGTGCTATAGGGTGACATAGGGACCGTGACAAAAATAGGCAATCGATGCCGTTAATTTTTCCTAGCCGAAAGTCCGCAAATTTTTGCCAGCATCTTGAGCGACGACGGCATTTTGGCACCGAGCGATTCGGCTTGTTTAAGGCATTGCCCGGCCTTGTCGTCGCCCAATCGCCCGGAGGTAATCCGGTTGACTAATTCGCCGCAACGCGGCCAGGGGCGGCCCGGCAAGGCCTCGAACGCGGCAAGAATGTATTGGTTCCGCCGAGTTAAGGCGTCTTGGTAGGCCAGGCTTTGTTTTCCGGTGCGACCGTAGGCCAGACCCAGCTCGACCAATACAACTTGCGCCAGGTCAGGCGGCAAGGGTTTTTGCAGTTCAAGCGATAATTTGACCTTGCGCCGTTCGGTGGGTGTCAGCTTCATGATTTGGGTCTAAGTGTTTGTTGATCGTCTGATAGATCGCTATCGGCCTCCAGGTCGAAAGCAAGGATATCCAGTGCGTCATCAGTGCCGAAAACCAACGGCTCCAGTTCTTCCAGCGGCATCGCCGAATAGTCGATTTTCCCGCGCCCCGCATCGGTTACGCCGTCGTCGCCCTGCATGATCGTCGTGATCTGGTCGCGCGGATGAATGACCGTGAAGTCGAAATCGATACACGCCGGCTTTAGGAACGGAAAGTCGCCCATGTCGGACGGAAACTCGCGGTCGCAAATTTCGTGGAAGGCGTCCCATACCAGCATGAATACGGCCAAATAATCTTCGATATAGGCCCAATCCTCTTCATTCTCCGCGCCGCTCACGGCTTCCCGGATTACCGCCCTGAAGGCTTCGTCCCATACCGGCTGCAATAGCCTGACGACTTCGCGCTTGAACCGGGGATTCTTGAGTCCCGGTAATTGCTTGTTGGCCGATCGCTGCGCCTTGCTCTTGGCGGCGTCCTGTTTTTCGCGCAACAGCCAGGCGGCGTAGTCCAAATCGAACTTGCCGTCGGTGCTCAACTGGATGGCGTGCTTCTTGAATGCTTGGGATACCGCAGAACGGCTGATGCCCAGCTCACGGGCTAAATCCGCCTTTGTTCCTCGTCTCATACTTAACCTACTGAAAAAATTGTCTAAATTGATCGAAAAAAGTCCGATTGAGAAGTTAGCCGTCAATTGAAAACCAATGGTTTAGTAACTTTTGGAGCCACTGCCTACCTACAAATCGGGGCTCTTCTTACCCTCTCGGGAGAAAGTCAGGAAGGACCCATCCCTACGAATAAAAAATATTATTCCCCCTCCTGTTTCAAAAGCTCGGGAAATTCGGGAAATTCGGGAAAAGTGGCCTCAAAACCAGACACGGCGCGGCTTTGCGGTTTCCCGACTCGCCCAAAATCTCGGGGAAATTTCCCGGTTTTCCCGAATTCATAACGGGGTTTCCTCAGCTTGAGGTAATCCGAGCCTTTAAAACTTTCCCGACTTTTCGGGAATCTTTCCCGAGAAAAAAGACCGACTCGGGAAACGTTAAGCCTTGCTATACAAGGGTTATAGCTATTCTTTCCCGAGTTTCCCGAATAATTTATAGATAACCCCCTTCATATTTTTATCAAGCCTCGATCGTATCGGCGGATAAGACCATTACACGCTGATTGCTGCCGGCGATAATCTTCTTCACGCGCAAGCGCGGCCGGCTGCTTTTGGGGTCTCGCTCGGTCTGGGTGATGTAGCCTTTCTCATACAGTCGCCGCCAAAGGCTGGTCGGAGACAACAATACGGCGTCCCCTTGTTGCTTGGCCAGGCGCTGAACCTCGGCGTAAGTGCTGTCCTGTTGCAGCCAGACTTCCCCGGCTTTGTCGTCGTACCAGCCGATGCAGTTGCCCATCGGCCGGTAATCTTTGCCGCCGATCGGATCGCTGACTTCGCGCCAGCCCCACGTATGCGGCCGTGACGGCGGCGGCCCCTGGTTCAGCCGGCAGGCAATGTGCGCATTGCCTCTGGCGAATAAGGCGCGGAGCAAATCCAGAAACCGCTCGGTTTCGTCCTGATCGGCTTGGTAGTCGCCTTGCTCATTGAATGCCTGCATCAATCCGGATTCGACGGACTCGACCAGCGCGCCGGCCTGTTCGCTGTCGATCGCGCCGGCCGCTTCCAGAAACTCGGCAAAGACAGCAGACCCGGCTACCAAATTGGCGAAAATCTCGGGGGCGCGGGGATGAGAGGAAGCGTAACCGCCCTGCAAGGCGAAATTGCGCAGGCTGACGACCTTTTCCGGAAACTCCTTTTTCAGCGTATCCATACGCGGGGCCAGCCATTGCAGATAAGCGGCCATCAAGCCAGATAATCGGCCAGACTCGGCCGTCTGTTGAAGGCGCGTGAGCGTTTCGCAATCCACATCGACACGGGTTAGCTCTAGAATCAACAGGCGCCCCAACAGGCTTTGGCCTTTGGGTAAATCTTCGCCGGTAATGAATGTCATTGAGCGGTTATACGGCGCGGCTTTCGCTTGCAGTTCAGCGCCGCGCCTGCCCCGTCCTGCCTGGTTGCCGGTGTTTCGGATCAAACGTTCCGCTTTCGCGTGCAGCTTGGCCGCTTCTGACTGGTTGACCGAAGGCTTGAAGTCGTCGACGACAAATATCCCGTCCTTAGCCTGAAACGCTTTCACCTCGATATCGTTATCGGTGTCGGTAAAATTGGCCGGGAAACGGCGCGCGTTGAAATCGCCGAAGAAAGCGAGCGGAATGGCGGTGATTGCGGATTTTTTCGCGCCGGTCATGCCGTGAATGAATATGGCGAAATCGATCGGCAGGCATTCGCCCAAGGGGGCGCGAGCCACGGCGGCCAGTAAGGCCGCGCCGATCTGCGGCTTGCCGGGGCAAATCGCCAGTAAATCCGAAACCAGCCCCGCCGCCGCTTTGATGGCCTCGGCCTCGATCGGTGCGGGTAAGCGATAGCGGCTCATGTGGCCTTGCCCGAGTTCCACCTGCACATCTTGGCGTAACCCTTCGGCACTGATCGCGCCCGAGCCGGTCAAATACTGCCAGTCGTTGTCGCACTGTTTCCACCCGGTAAACTTGAACACATGCCGGCGCGGCACATCGCCTGCCAGCGTCGAATACAAATGGATCGCGGCGCGCAGGTTATCCCGCTTGGAAGCGCCGGGAAAAACGAACGCCAGCGTGCCGTAGGCCTCATTAACCCAATTGGCTTGAGTCGAATAAAACTTGGTGGCCGGCACGTCGACCAAAGGCAGGGTCAGTCCATCCTTGCGCCGTCCTTCGATACGCAAAAAGGCTTGATCGTGCAAGCCATCGTCATGGGTGACTTCTTCGGCAATCTTGCAGACGAAATCACACAGCGGGATTTCGACAAAGCCTTGCCCGTCCGGCCCTGTCCTGACGGCTTTGATTTGGTGGAAGGCGCCGCCGATAATGGCGTAATCGCCGAAACGCTGTTCGGCGCTTTTGCCTGCGCCGCCCGATCCGCCCCCGCTGCCGGTTTTAGTCGATTTCGGTTTGGTAGAGTTATTGACCAGTTCCAAAACCGGCTTTCCTGTTTTTTTCGTCATGGGTGAGCATCCTGCAAGGCGAGGGCGTAATCGTTGAAGTCGCCAGCGATCGGCGGAGAGGCAACAAAGCCATCGACGGCCAGGGCCGCTTCGTTGGCTTTGGTAAGGCCCGGATTGCCAGGCGTTTTATCGTTGTCGGCGGCAAAGATGATTTTGACGGCCGGTAAATGCTTGCGGACGATAAGGCCCACGGCCAGCAAATTGCCGGCCGTGAATGCGATATAAACCCGGTAGCCGGTCTCTTCGTGCAGCGTGGCTGCCGTGGCGAAGCCTTCGGCGATCAAGACCGGATCAGTTTTCTCCGAACCAATCCACCAAAACAGCCCGGACGTTTCACCAAACGGCAAAAAATCCTTGCCGCGCCCCAGTTCCAGGGATTCGATCGGGAAGATGGCTTGAAGGTTACGGATGCGGCCGGCGGCGTCGACCAAGGGCAGAATCAGCGCGTTCTCGACGGTGAGCTTGTGCTTGCCGCTTTTGTCCTGGTAACTTCGCTGCCAGGTCGTTAGGCGGGCGCTATGCGGCTGGATCTGCTTTTTGGCAAGATAAGGATGATCGAGCGTAGCCGGTTTAGAGGTTGCCCAAATGGCGCGGGCGCGGCGGGCGGTCCGGTTTTGCCGTTCCTGCCGTTCTTGTTGGCGGCGCTCCTGTTCAGCCTTGACCCGGGCGCGCTCTTCGGGGCTGATCGGTTTGGCGGATTGGCGATCGAGGAAGAAGTTTTGTTTCTCCCCGGTCTTGTGGTTCCAGACGATCCCGCCTTGGCCGTCCGGAAACAGTTTGATGCGGCCATCGCCCCGGCCGCGCGGATCGTCGGTCAGGTCGGCCTGGTGCCACTCGCCATCGAGCGGCACGGATTTATACTCAATGCCGGCCCGCTCGCACGCTTCGCGGGCTCGGTCGAAAATACAGGTTGTCATGGCATAACTCCTTTGCCGGAGCGTGCAATCCACCCTGCCCATTGTTACAATAGGCACTCATCATTGCGGATGGATCGCACGAAACCCGGCTAATTTATTAGTCGGGTTTCTTCTTTTTGGCCTGCATACCGCGCCGCCGCAGAAAATCCGTGCAAATCTCTTCGGCTTCGGCATCTGAAGCCGCCGCGAATTGCAGTAAAATTTCCTGAGTGGCTTTGTCGATGAAGCGGTATCGGTTGCCGCAAGCATCAAGGATATAGTTGGCCCAATTCGTTGTCGGAACAAATTGCTCGGCGGCGCTTTGGACCGTGTCCTCTTTCGATTTTTTTATCGTCGCGTAGTAATCGGGGTTATCTAGCCGCGATCGTGCGCTGTCTGCAATTTCGATCAAGGCCGCAAGGGTGGCGACCTGGTAGGAAGTGCTATACAGGATCTTCTCGACATCTCCATCCCCCATCCATCCGTTTTCATCGTTTCCGCGCATAGTCGCCAATGTACTCAGCGTGGCACTGATATTTTCAGCCTCCAGTTGCGCGAATTCGGTTAACCGGGCGAACCACTGTAGCTGGTTTGGCTCCATGTGGTCGGCGGCCAACTCAAAAAGATTGCTCACTGCGTTAGATGTGTTAATTATCCCCATTTTGCTCATTTCGCACCATCCTTCTCTGCCTGATCGCTTGAGCGAGTTTCTTCGATATAAGCCTCGATCAGCGCCTCGGCGTCCCTGATTTCGTAGCGGATGACCTGCGTGGCTCGCCACAGCGTATCATTTTCGAAGCTGCAAATATCGGCGACTTCGCAAGCCACCTCGATCAAGTCCGCAATCGCGGCCGCTCGCTGCAAGCTTGGCCTGACGGTATCTTCCAGGTTAAAGAATCGTCCATCCTGACCGATGGGCATCCGGTGTTTGAACAGATTGGTGATTTGCTCGGGTTGAGCTTGGTTCGATGGAATACTCATTGCTCGACTCCCTGCGCCCAGTGCTCGAACAGCTCGCCGCCGTTGTCGATGTAGTGATGGACTTCCTGACGGGTCGCGCGGGCGTCCAGTTTCAGGACGGCCAGGCAGTCATCGAATAAGGCTTTGTCCAAGCCCCGCAGCGTGATCAGGTTGAATGGAAACCGATAACCGTTGTACAGCCCCAGCAGGAAACGGCGCACGGTTGCCGCTTGGCCGGTGTCGCCTTCGGCGATTTCAGCAAGGCGGAATAAGGCGGGAATGCCGGCCTTGGTGACGGCTTGGCGCTCGATTTCCAAATCACGAATTTGCCGAAGGAAGTCGTTAACGGCTTCCGGTTGTTGGGTGGGTTTTTGGGTATTGATTTGCATTGCCTTAGCCCTCCATCATGCCGGTGAAGTGCAGGCGGTAGACGCCGGATAGCTCGGGCAGCAGCGATGCAGCTTGAACCGATGACAAATCGCGGCAAATCAGCGTTTTGACGCAGCCCGCGTATTTGAACAGGTCGAAGTGGGCTTGTTTGGGGGTAAATTTACCCGAAGCAATGGGTTTTTGGGTGTTGTTTTGCATTGCGGTGGCTCCTATGGAGAGGAATAAACCGCCGCCCTTTGGTCTCAATCGCTGGGTGGCGGGCTGTATCGGGTTGAGACTACCGGCATAGGAACCGGCCAACCCCTTGCGGAGTTGCCCAATACAGCTCGCCATAACAGATACCAAACGGCACAATGCCGCCTGTGTTTTCGGTGAGCATAAAAAAACCACGTTTGATAGTGGCCTTTGGTGGCCTATGTGCGGGGTCTCAATCCCGACACTCGTTTTTTGCGAGTGCGAGCGAATCATAACCGCCGGGGGAATCGCTGTCAAACTTTGAACGCGCCATTTTTTCTTTCGGCGGCGGTGTAAGCGGCTGGGTTTGGTTGTGTCGTCGGGCAGCAGGCTCATTGCGTCCCTCCGGCTACTAGAGCTCTGATGCTAGCGACTGGCCAGGCCAAGCGGCCGTTGATGCGGATAGGGCGAAGTGGACCGTTTTCCAGGCAAGCGTGTTTACGCAATGTCTGCGGTTTGCGGTTCAAATAAAAAGCCGCTTGGTCGGTGGGGACCGTTGGGCTGGTTACTTGCTCCAGCGGGGGATAATAATTGCTCATTAAGGAATCTCACAATATTGAAAGAGATTCCTATGTTATTTTTTTTGAAAAAATAAAAAATTAGGTAACTTATGGGCCTCCTACATTTCCCTATATTCCCCTATATTATTTCTGGCGATTTTTCTGGGTGCAAAAAAAGGAATTTTTTTAAATCCCCTATATTCTATTTTTCGATCGTCGCCCACCTTTCTTTTGGATGCTGTGCTTTTGGCTGTATGGTTGCCAGAAAGCCCGCCTGAATGCCGATCCCTTTATATTCCAAAGTTTTTTATTTTTTGACCACTGACGGACTTGCTGAAGGATTTCTTCGACCTTTAACACATCGAGAGCGATGCCGGTATGGTTGCGCCAGTTATCAAAGTCTTCCTCTCTGTCTTGATATACAAGTCCTGTTTCAGCAATTGAGGGTGCCGTATTGGTTTTTGGAAGTTTTTTGTCCTTCTTTGCTTCATCCTGCCACCAATTAGCCAATAAACACCCTTCTTCAAGAGGTAATAAATCCAGTATTTGCAAGCAGGTATAAATTTCGTCTTTGTGAATGATTGGTTCTAATACGGAAGGTCCAAGACAGACTAATGCCCTGCTTGTATACCCTTCAATAGGGATTTGTCCGCCTTCTATTTGATTCATTATCCAGCGGACAAAATTAAATTGCATCATTGACCAAGAAAAAACACCTTCTTTTTCACGCCGATGATGAAACATTAAGGTAGAAATATCATTTAATCCTAGCTTTTCAGGTAAGCGCTTAATCTTTGCTCGTTTGAGTATCGGCTGAAGTAATTCTTTATCATTGTTTAGAGGTTTATCAAGTTTTCCAGGTATGGGTTCTATGCTTGTGCCTGGTACGAGTTGATGTGATGGTTCGAGCCGTTCGAACTCGTCATCATTCGACCAATTATCCAACGATTCGGCAACCGTGGATTGATGAAGGCTTTCCTGGTGGCATTTTTCATAGTCATTAACTTCAGCGGCATCAATTAATAACCTATCTAGTCCAGGGTAATAAGTAATGATGCAGGGATCTCCGGGAAGCACTCCGGGCGGGTTTTGAGCTTTACCAGCATAAGCCTCAACATCAAAAGAGGTGGGGGCATAATAAATATTTGCCAGCTCTTCGTAATCTACGTTGACGTGACTGCCTCTATATATGGTTTGTGTTGCTGGATAGTACCAATCGACCTCGGCTTTAAATTTAAGTTGATTGGTCAATCCTAGTTGCATTAGAAAATCGATTGAAACATTCCATCGGTTCGCCAGTTCAGATGGGCGGTAGTACAATCGATCGTGCAATAAATCCACGAAACGCCTCCTTCAAAGCGTCATCCTTCAAGAGAATTGCCAAGCCAGCCGGTGAAGGAAACCGGTTTTCGGGGGCCATCCTAGGCTTGGCAAAATCGGTTGCTACAAAAACGGATTGACGATCACAAGCCGGTTGTCGATTGCTTGGCCGTGCTGCATGTCTTCGGAAAACAGGGTATCGCAACCGGCAAGCAGTGCGGCCGCCACGATCAAGCTGTCGTAATGCGAAAAGCCGTACCGCTCGGCAATGCCCAAGGCTGCGTGAAGCGTGTCCAGGGTAAGCGGCTGAACCGATCCGCATTCATGGCTTAGGCGATTGACGACCGCACTGATCGCGGCGGCGTCGAATCCCAATTTGCGCCGCATGATGTTGGCGGTTTCGCTCAGCACTTGCACCGATATGACCGGACGCCGTGCCAGCAACGCAATGGCTTGGTCCTGTTTGGCATCGTTGGCCAGGCTGTAAATCACGACGTTGGTATCGATGAACTCACCGGGCATTGGCTTCGTCCCGGTCGAACTTAAAGTCGCCAAGGTCTTTACGGTATGGCGCGAAGAACGCCTTTAATGATTGTTGCCGTTCTTGCTCGGTGGCTCGCGCTTCCAATTCTTGTCGATGTTTTACGATCAAGCGCTCGATCAAATCGCGGCTCGAAATGTGCTCTTTTGCAGCCATAAGGTTAAGTTGTTCGGCGGCTTGGTCGCTGATGTGTAGGGTTTGCATGGAGGTGGTCTCGTAAGGGTTTTATTTGGACGGCGTAACGATTAATTTATATTAAGGCATATTGCTGTCAAGGGGAGTGGTAATTACTTAACGACCCGCAAGCCATGCGCCTGTTCAGCTTGCGCAAATTCGACGCCGGCCTGTTCCAATATCCATGCCTCATATTTGCCGTGCCAGATGGCTAGCAATTCGAGCGGCCGGCTCTTGTAATGGCGCTCGGCGGTGGCGTTTGGCCGATGCCCCATGATTTGAGCGACTACGCCTACCGGCATTTCCACCCATTCGGCCAGGCTGGCAAATGTGCGGCGTAAACCGTGCACGGTGACGTGTTCCAGTCCTGCCGCGGCTAATGCGCGGATATGTCCTTTCCTTGGCTCCGCCAGTTTGCCGTCGGCGGCTGTGGGGCTTGAGAATACCCATTGATTACGCCGTGGCAGTTGCACGATCAGGCTGCGTAAATAAGGTGTTAAAGGAATCATGCGGCCTTCGGCTTCGACCTTGTCTTTGATCCACATGGCGCCCAATTTAAAATCGATGTCGTCCCATTTCAGCCCGGCCAGCTCTTCACGGCGGGCGCCGGTCAATATCAGGCCTTGCAAGTAGGCGGATACAATTGGGTTGCTCAGGTTGCGCACGGCTGCAAACCAGTCTTTTAGCTGGCCTTTATGGAGAAGGTCCGTTTTTTTGGTGCCGGCTTTGGGAACGGATTTTTTAACCTGTTTGGTCAGGGCGTCGGCGTCGATCACATTTTTGTAGGTCTTATGCTCGGCGCACCAATGCCAGAACGCCCGAAACAGAATATATCCGTTTTTGGTGACGGTCGCGCGGGTCTTGCTCTCACGGGACAACCACGGCAGCAGCACATCGGCGTTAATGTCGGACAGGCGCATTTGCAACAACGGAAACAAAACGCCCTGCACGGTAACGCCGCTACCGCGTTTTTTGGGCTGTCCTGGGGCTGACGACGCTTTAGCATGATCTTTTATGTGGTGGTCGCTCCAGGCATGCCGGTTTTCGCGGATATATTCATCCCATGCCGTTTGCACCGTGACGCTGTTGCGGAGGGCGTCGGTTTTGGCGGTTTCTTTGGCGGCTTCGGCGTGCGCGATCTTCTCGGCCTTTACCTGTCTCGGATCGTGGCCGGCGTCGATCAAGGTTTGCAGACGACGCGCTTCCGCTTGCGCGTCTTTAATGCTCCACGTCTTAACGTCGCCGATTGTTATCCTGATGGCTTTACCGTTGAGTTTGCCCTGATAGACATAGGATTTCGAACCCGGAGTGACGCGTAAAGCCAAGCCCGGAGATTCGCTATCCCACAAAAAAACTTGCTGCTTATTTTCAGGGCAGGCGAACCCGTTTATTCGGCCTGCCGTAAATTTGATTTTTGACATTTCCCGAGCTACCCCAAAAGGTTACATGGTTTCTCATGTAACCCCCATGTAACCAGATTTCGGGAATATTTGTCAATATTGGGGAATAGTCTATTTTTTGAAAAACCCTTTAAATCATTGTTTTTATGAAATATATATAGGTAATGGGAATGTCAATCAACGCTAATAAATGCCGTCTTTCAGGGATTCATAACCCCAAGGTCGGTGGTTCGATCCCACCCATCGCCACCATGGAATTCAAGGGCTTAGGTAATTACCAAGCCCTTTTTTTATGCCTGCGGGACACAGATGGGACAATTGCCCGCAACATATCACAACAAAACCCGCTAGTGTCTAATTGCATAAGTTAGAGATTGTATTTTTGATCTGGCTGCCAACGACTTCGCGTTTCTTCCAAACGAAAGGTTGCGCTCCCGTGTTGTAGGCAGCAATGTATTTCTCCAC